>CANNJI010000104.1 GCA_947504875.1 Legionellaceae bacterium | reverse complement strand
GACAATAGCCTTTTGGAACCACCTGATCCCATCTCGAACTCAGAAGTGAAACAGAAGAGCGCCGATGATCGTGTGGAGTTTCTCCATGTCAAAGTAGGTCATCGCCAGGATCTTATTACACACTAAGCGGCTCTTTAGCCGCTTTTTTATTTGGAATATGTTTTATATATAACAAATTTGTTATATAATCTCAAATTGAAGTTCGCTCTGTGTTGTGTGGTGTAAAATGAAGTTATCTAATATTAAAGATACAGCTGATAGTATTATTCATTATCTAAATCATTTAATAACCAATCCGCTAGATCCTAAATATAATCGTGATCTCCTTGCCATAATCAATAGGCCGCTTGATGCTATCAGCGATTTAACAATACAAGAGCGCGAGTCAATTGACAAATTTGTAAAAAAAGAAAAAAATTTCGCGTTGCACTTAAAGAAAATCTATCACGGTGAGCTTTCCTTAGATATTGAACCCAATCAAGTTCATATCAATAAACTAAATTCTGTTTTATTGAATCGTTTTCAGTATATCGATGGAACTCGTTGCGATTATACACAATCAGCAGCAACGCTATTTAATCAACCATGGATTAAGCTAGGCAATATCTGCTCTCGAAAATCAAATCAATCAACATTAAAGGTTTTACGGGGATTAAGTGATACTGCAGTTCGGCCGATGTCTATAAGTTTTAAAAAATTCATGGTTGAAAAAATTAAAGAGCTCCTCTTAACTCACCTGCGGTTGCCGGCTAAAACAGTTGTAGATCACGCTGTCTGGGATAGTTTTGTTCAAACATGGACTCATAGTTTTTTACGAGATAAACGTTGGAGCAACGAAGACTTATCTAGTTTGTATTGGAACAAAATTGAACAAGTCCATTTTATCGATTTTATGTTACCTCTTGGATGTTATCCAAGCGCCCAATTTAGAATCAAATCAATGCATTGTCTCGCGTCCTGGTTTTGTTATGTGATGAGTGGATATGAGCATATAGAGGACCTTTATATTAGCAATCGAAGTCTATTGCCAGCCAATTTATTGCTCATAAGAGACAATAGCATAAAATTTAAAAACGAAGACAATATATTAAATTGGATTGAGTTGGCCAGATATTTAAATGACAGTGGATTAAGACCTGTGGAGCAACCCATTTTATCTTCTACGCATGAAGCTATTTTTCTTATGATTTCTCAAGGGTATCGGTTTAATGAATTTTATAGTGCTTTAACACCTGCAGTGGAAGCAGAGCTTACTCAAAATATGGAAGTTCATTTTTTTAATTTTTATCATGAGGTTTATGCGCGTTTACCTATACCTGAAAGAAAACGCCTAGATGCGCATCGAATTGTCCAGCCTGGACTCTGCAAGACTTTTGGTGCGTTGCTTCAAGAGGCCATTGGTCCTCGTACACGTTATTTACATGTGTTGCCGTCTATACCTGACGACGTGTTTGGTATGGAAATGGATTATATATTAGTAGGTAATCATTTGTTCTATGTCAACTATATTGATCGTAGAATTGAATCCGTTACGCTTTTAGACCCTGCTGTGTTAAAAAATGGGATCAAGAAGATTAAGCAATACAGAAATTCAACAATTGAATCGGCTTATAAAATTATATTTGAACCAATGCTTGTAAAAGCATTGGTTACTGATAATGGTGGACACGCACCACAAAGAATTTCTCAAGCCTGTATGAATAATTTTTTTAAGAATTTATTACCGTTACTAACGGATTATGATCCTTTCCTTCTTTTTCCTAATTGTATTGAAATACTAGACGATCCAGCAGATTACTTTGATTATTCAAATGAAGAGCCAGAGAATTTATGGGGAAACAACGTCCCTTTCTTATTGGAGCGGTTAAGGTATCATTCTGCCAGAAAAGTTTACAAAGATTATGAGACGCTTGATTTAGTTCAATCACGTAATGAAATTGTGAATTTGATTGTCTTACTTCTTTCTTATCCTTTTGTGGATACGACTCATACTTTAAAATTTAATAAATTACAGAATGAAAACAGAGGTCCCCAAGCGGCTTTTAAGCTCATTTCAATGCTTAATTGTTTAATTACAGCAAATGCAGATCCAAGATTCATACTGGCTTGTGTTAAACAATATAAATGTAAGGAGCTTAGCGCTCAGGTAAGTGCGATTGAGTTACCCCTTAATGCATGGGATAAAGTATCTTACTTATTCTCAATGGGTAACAACTATACCGAGGCTTATCATGCTCTGCTTGAAGCCAAAAATGATACCATGAGTTTTTTTTGTACGTTAAGTCAATGGAAAAATATCAATAAATTACGACTTAACTTAAACAGAGAAAAAGTAAGTACTTTAGAAAGACCCGTCTTAAGTATTGTCTACAAAGAAAAAACCTCTTCATGTACTATACTAGAGCGTGCAACAACACCACCTATACCTATTCCTGAGTCACCTAAAAATATTAAAATTCAAGGTAGAGCGACGACACCGAATGGGTTTTTTGGTAGTTCTTCAGTTAGCGGTTCTCCAGATTGTATAGCAAGTGCTTACACTCCACCGCAGGTTATGTCTCCTTGTAAAGTAAGACGCTAGTGCCTCGTCTTTCCGAGCACAGCAATGAATCTTATACGATGTGGCACTGTGACGCATTCTGATATCCCTCGCTGCGTTCGGGATGACGTATCGGGTGATGAATATATTTAAATCATTTCAACAGCTTGTCTGATATCGTCGTTTGAATAGGGCTCAGTTTGGTTTTTTTGTTTTTTCGCCAGAGGAGTACTGCGAGTGATAAAGAACCAGTGATGATACCTATAAAAGCAGAGCCCATACCAAACAGTGTGATACCTGAAGCTGAGATCAGTAGCGTAATGATCGCAGGCTCGCGCTCCGCCTGATTTTCTAGCGCTCCTTTTAAGGTGCTGCCTATGCTTCCGATGAGTGCCAAACCCGCAATGCTTAAAATGAGTTCGTGAGGAAAAACAGAAAAGAGTTGAACAACGGTTGAGCCAAAAATTGCGATTAAAAACCAACATAATCCTGCAAAAATAGTCGAACGATAACGTGTGAGCGGATTAATGTCAGCTTCCTCTCCTGTGCAAATTGCGGCACTGATTGCAGCAAGGTTAACTGAATAACATCCAAAGGGCGCAAACAATAAAGTCACTAATCCTGTTAAGCTGATGAGCGGAGAGATAGGGGGGGTGTAGCCTGATTCATTAAGAACAGCAAGACCAGGAATATTTTGAGAGGTCATTGTAACAAGAAATAGTGGGATCCCAATACTTATCATGGTTGCAAAAGAAAATTTAGGTAATGTAAGGATGGGTGTGGCGATAGAAAAATCTGAAAATGTTCCATGAAATAACCCTTCATTTCCTGCCAATACAATCCCAACAAGCAGTACAACAAGAATAACAGAACGAGGAAAAAATCGTTTTCCTATTAAATAACTGATCAACATGGTCGAAACCAGCGTAAATTCGTGCTCCATAGAGACAAACACATTAATCCCAAATTGCATTAAAATGCCTGCCAACATTGCTGAGCTTAAGCTGTGTGGGATCCGCATGATGAGCTTTTCAAAAACCCCCGTGACGCCAACGAGTATGGTGAGTATTGCCGAAAATATAAATGCGCCAATGGCTTCTGGCATCGGTACGCCGACTAAGCTTGTGATCAAAACAGCAGCGCCAGGCGTTGACCATCCAGTTAAAATAGGTGTTTTGTAGCGAAGAGAAAGCCCAATGCAGGTGATCGCAATGCTCATGCCAAGTGCGAATATCCATGAGCTTATTTCTTCTGTTGAAGCACCCGCCGCTGAGGCGGCTTGAAATACAAGCACAGCTGAGCTTGTAAAGCCCACCATTACACCAACAAAACCTGCTGCCATATTAGAAAAAGAAAAATAGTTTTTCATTCTGCACGACTATAAAAATTAAATGGGATGTTGAGTACTCAGTTTAACATAGTTTTCATAACGAAGTGCAGAGATTAATTTGAGTTTCACTGAATTGATGATAGCGCAACCCGGTGTATTGTGATGATTGCAATTTCTGTATTTACACAATGAAATCAGGGGTTTGAATTCGCGGTATCCTTTGGCGATATCAGTAACTTTAAGCTGAGACAGACTAAATTCTCTAATACCCGGGGAGTCAATGAGTGCGCCACCATTGGGTAGGTGATAAAGCCTTGTGTTGCTTGTCGTATGGCACCCTAAATGCGTTTTACTGGATATTTCACCTGTTTGAATATCTTTTTCATCAGGCAATATTCGGGTAATGAGTGACGACTTTCCTACGCCAGACTGTCCTACGAATATGCTGGTTTGATGATTGAGTGCCTGTGATAGGGCTATATCACCTGCTGAGTAATTTAATCCGGTTTTTACAATCGCATAGCCCAGTGGACCATAGTTTTTTTCCAGTTGGTCATAAAGATTTGACTCATCAAGGTCTATTTTATTAAAGACAATCAGTGGTGTTAAATTTAGATAATCAGCCATGATGAGATAACTGTCGAGTAAAATCCAGGATAGCATAGGCCTGGGTGATACAACGATGATAATTTGGGTAATGTTTGCTGCAATCGGTTTTGAGTCTGCACGCATGAGCACCGATTGACGAGGAAAAAGGCTTACAACAACCGTGTTATTTTGTTTTTCTTGATCTTGTTGATATAAAACACGATCTCCTGCGACAATAGCGTGAAGATGTGGCCGAAGCGCAGCAGATAATTTTTGGCCTTCAGCATTTTCGAGGATTAAGCGACGCCCAAGCCGCGCGATGACGAGTCCCTCAGCTGTGTTTGCTGAGGTATCTATGGGGGGGCTTAGGATGCGGTCGTTTTGATTCTTTTTAATTCGTGCCGCTTGCTGATGTGTGATGCGTCTTTTGCTCATATTTAAGAACAATTATATACTATCCTTCTTTAGGTGTCTTGGATTCTTATGAATATCTATTTGGTTGGCGGTGCAGTTCGTGATGAAGCCTTAGGATTGCCTATCAAAGAAAGAGATTGGGTGGTTGTGGGAGGCAGTAGACAGGCCTTACTTGATCTGGGATATAAGCAGGTTGGCTCTGATTTTCCGGTATTCTTACATCCAAAAACACACGAGGAGTATGCGCTTGCTCGAACGGAAAAAAAATTGGGTGTTGGATATTATGGATTTGTTTGTGATGCTAATCCAGAAGTCACGTTAGAAGAGGATTTGACACGTAGAGATCTGACCATCAATGCAATGGCAAAGGATTTAAATGGACACCTCATTGATCCGTATCATGGGATGGTGGATTTGAAGCTGAAACAATTACGGCATGTTTCATCAGCATTTGTTGAGGATCCCGTCCGGGTCTTACGTGTGGCTCGGTTTGCCGCACGGTTTCATCGTTTAGGATTTGTTGTTGCGCAAGACACGTTAATGCTGATGGTCAACATGAGCAATAACGGTGAGCTCTCAAATTTAGTTCCAGAACGTGTTTGGCAAGAATGGCAGATAAGTTTAACGGAAAAAAGCCCATGGATATTTTTTGATACCCTACGGGCTTGTGGGGCTTTGCGGGTTATCTTCCCTGAGATAACGGTTTATCCCACTTTAGCTCAGGTATCGCTTTTGTCAACGTGCCCAATGGTACGTTTTGCAGCGACCCTGATGCACATGACGGTTGAAAAAATTGAGCAGTTATGTGAACGTTTACGCATTCCTCAATCATACCGCTATTTGGCAAAATTAAGTGCTCAGTTTTTTAATCAATTGAGTTCATTGGACGATTTAACGGCAGAAGAGATTGTTCTTTTGTTTGAAAAGACAGATGCTTTTAGACGAGCGGAACCTTTTGAAGCGTTGTTAGTGGTTTCACAGGCAAGTGAGCGATGGACAAAGTTATATCATGGATGCAGGGATATGACTGCAAGATCGTTAAAATTAACAGAAAAAGGTGAAGCGATTAGGTCCGCATTACGCATGCACCGTATCGCCTATGTGGCATCAATTTTAAATAAGTGGAAAATAAATGAAAAATAATGAGCATTTGATCTGGATTGATTTAGAAATGACAGGACTTTCGCCAACGCGCGATCGTATCATTGAAATTGCAACGGTCATCACGGATAAACATTTAAATATTATTGCAGAGGGGCCACAATTAGCGGTCTATCAACCAGAGGAACAATTAGCACTCATGGATTCTTGGAATGTTAAACAACATAATGCTTCGGGATTAGTGAAACGTGTGCGTGAAAGTACAATTACAGAACGAGATGCAGAAATACAAACATTAGAATTCTTACGTCCTTATATTGATAAAGGCAAATCACCTATGTGTGGGAATAGCATATGTCAGGACCGACGATTTTTATGTAACTACATGAAGGAGTTAGCTGTTTTCTTTCATTATCGAAATTTAGATGTGAGCACATTAAAGGAACTGGCTCAACGTTGGGTCCCATCGCTTGCTAAAGCGATTGATAAAAAAAATTCAAAACATCTGGCGATGGATGACATTAAAGATTCTATTGCTGAGCTTGCTTATTATCGCGAACATTTGATTCGCATGCCGGCATGAGAGGAAAATCATATGATAGAACGTGAAAAACTCGTATTACCTGATGGCGCTCATAAATTATTATTGCACTCGTGTTGTGCCCCATGTTCTGGTGAGGTCATGGAAGCTTTGCTAGATTCAGCAATTGATTTTTCGATCTTTTTTTATAATCCTAATATACATCCGGTTGATGAATACCTCATCCGTAAAAATGAAAATATTACGTTTGCGGAAAAACATAATATACCTTTCATTGATGCAGATTATGACAAGGACAATTGGTTTTTGAGGATTAAAGGCATGGAATGGGAGCCTGAACGCGGTAAACGATGTACTGCGTGTTTTGATATGCGTTTTGAACGCACGGCTCTGTATGCGCATGAGCATGGTTTTCCAGTTATATCGAGTGCTTTAGGCATTTCACGTTGGAAAGACATGAATCAAATTAATGAGGCTGGGGTGCGCGCTGCAGCACGTTATCCTGATCTGACCTACTGGACCTATAATTGGCGGAAAAACGGTGGGTCCGCTCGTATGTATGAAATTGCTAAGCGTGAAAATTTTTATCAACAAGAATATTGCGGCTGTGTTTATTCATTAAGAGATACAAATTTGTGGAGAAAAAAAAATGAGCGCCAACGCATCAAAATTGGCGTAAATTATTATTCTGCTGAGGCCACACCTCAGTGTGGGTCGTTACCTTTTGAGGAGGAGAAGTAAATGAAATTTCTTCGACATGGGGCACGAGGCAAAGAAAAGCCAGGATTATTGGATGCATCAGGAAGCGTTCGAGATTTGTCGAATTATGTAGATGATATTAATCCAAAAAGTCTTAGTGATACAACTTGGATTAATGCGCTCCCTGAGCCGCATCTTTTGCCCAAGATTGATTCCTCTGTACGCATCGGCGCTTGTGTTGGGTCGGTAGGTAAGGTTGTGTGCGTTGGATTAAACTCTGTCCTGCATGCAAAGGAAATGGGATATAAAACACTCACAAAGGAAGAGATGCTGCTTTTTATGAAGCCAAGTTCTTCTATATGTGGCCCTAATGATCCCATTTTATATACACGTATCACTAAAAAATTAGATTGGGAGGCTGAGCTCGCTATTGTGATTGGCAAACAAGGTAAATATATTGATCTAAAAGATGCAAAGTCCTACATTTTTGGGTATACCTGTATGAATGATCTGTCCGAGCGATACTGGCAGCGTGAGACAGAGGACAAGCAGTTTATGAAAGGGAAGTGTTTTGATAATGCAGCACCGTTAGGCCCCTATTTAGTGAGTAGAGATGAAGTTCCAGATCCTAATCATTTACAAGTGAAGTTATGGGTGAATGATCAATTACGACAAGATTTTAATACGGGTGATTATATTCATAATGATGTAGAGGTCGTTAGTTATGTCAGCCAGTTTTTTACGTTATATCCTGGAGATATTATTTCAATGGGTTCCGCACCGGGCAATGCAACATCATGGGGAGATAACGAATTTTTAAAACCCACAGATCGTGTAAAATTCACTATCTCAGGGTTAGGCGAACAGCATCAAGAAGTTGTTAAAGAAATTACATAGCGCCAGATTTTTTCTCTCGTTTGGCGAGTTTTTTCTCGGCAGCTGTCTTTAACGGTTTTTTCTTGGTATCTTTTTTTGTATTCATGCCTTTGCTCATTTATAGCTCCTTTGCATACAACGATGCTTATCAATGCACATTTAAAGAATTTGGGCCGTATAGGGGTCGAACCTATGACAAAAAGATTAAGAGTCTTCTGCTCTACCAACTGAGCTAACGGCCCGAAGAATCATTACTACGCTTCGAAGATAGGATACCTTATTGTATAAAAAATTCAAGCGATGAAATGTAATCCAACAGGGCTGTCCCATCAAAAATGATGTTTACTTAGGCACAGATGTTAAAATCATGCACTGAACTGCTCCCTTCTCCCGTTTTGGGAGAAGGGCTGGGGATGAGGGTGCTAATGTGTGGCTCGGTTTCGAGTAATGCCAATATTTGTTCCATTACTCCCG
>CANNJI010000103.1 GCA_947504875.1 Legionellaceae bacterium | reverse complement strand
TACAGCTTGAGAAAAAGGGATTGATTTCACGCACTCCAAACACAGCAAGGTCGCTTAAACTTCGCATCTCAGAAGAGCAACTACCAAGATTAAAATAAAATCAGTTTGTACTGGGCAACTTGTCAAAACTAAATGGAAAAGGTACTAGTCATTTTTATACAACGTCTAGCAAGTCTTTACACCCATTTGATGTAGGAAAACTCTGGCGCTGGACTGATATTCTCTTTCCAGGTAACATCTAATCTAAAGCGTTTTTAATTTTAATTACCAGAAAGTGTTCTGGGTATAATAAAAAATTACAAAAACCTATCAGGAGCAAAACCCATGAAAAATCTTTCCGACAAGGAAACATTAGCATTATTGAAGCGAAGTTTAGATGCCCTACCCAGAGGGATCTTAATAACAGACTGTCAACAAGAAGATGATCCTATTATTTATGTCAATAAATATTTCTTAGAAATGAGTGGGTATGATGAAAGTGAAATCCTTGGGAAAAACTGTCGCTTCATGCAAGGGAAAGAAACTGATACAGAATCCTTAAAAAAACTCGCTATGGCCATGCAAAAGCGTGAGTCAGTGACCGTTCAAATGATCAATTACAGAAAAAATGGCGCGAAGTTTGTAAATCAACTTACCATTTCTCCGGTAAAAAATCAAAATGGTGATGTTACTCATTGCATAGGCCTTGAAGTAGAACAGTGAAACGGGATAAGCCTACTGGGGTGGTTATCAGTACTACCGATTTTGTCTTATTTAGCTTTCGCACTTCAGATCTTATGTTTTCTATTTCTGCTTATTCTTGATCTGGAACTTTACCGCAAAAAAATCCACTGGTTTAAAAGAACGAGAAACAGTGTTAGCGTTAAGAGAAGAATAGACTATAATAAAATTAAAATTACAATAATGCCCTATCATACGGATCATGTCATGCACTCACTGAAAACCTATATGTTCGCCGCACTGATATCAATCAGCACACCCTTTTCACTTGCTTACAGTGCCACGTGTTCAGATAATTCATGCTGTGGCTCAATGGGGGGAGTTCAGTACTGCGATTCATCTGCGGGTCGGCTGGTTTGCAAAAATGGGGCGTACTCCACTTGCTATTGTACCCGTCATGCCGTAATGGACTTACAAAAATTATCTGGATGTTGCTTATGGCAAGGGGGTGTTCTTAAAATCGACCCCCTGGGTGCCGTTATTTGCAGAAATGGTGTGTACTCTGAAGAATGCAGCTTGCAAAATCCGATAGAGACCATTGCAACTTATTAAACTAGAGAATAATAAACACAACCAATGTAACAATACCTATCAGAGCAACCGAGCCATGCCCGAGTGCCAGCCATTTGGGTAGAGGTTGCCCCGCCAAGTTTTTATATAAAAACAAAAGCCCTCCCATTGCAGCACCGGCCAATAAAGCAAGACTCAAAATAGGTGCGGGCTCATAGAAAAAAGGATAAATAATTAACAAGATTAGCCCTGTCGCGGCAAACAAACCATGAGTAATCGCCACATATTTGGATGCTTTTTTCTCCCTTAAAACCAAAGAAAGTAAATACATACCCAACAATGCTGCTACTGCAAAAAAACCTAACGCCCCTATTAACATTTTGTTTGTCTCCCTAACATGATAGTATGTTGTTAATTATTTTAACGCTGCAACTATACCATGATTTGGGTCGATGGCGATGCCTGCCCTAAGGCAATCAAAGAAGTTATTTTTCGAGCAGCGGTTCGCACGCAAACCTATCTTACCCTCGTAGCCAATCAAAATATGACCTTGCCTGCCTCACCTTTTATTAAAAAACTCATTGTAGGGGCTGGGTTTGATGTTGCTGACAATGAAATTGTTCGTTTATTAGAACCTGGCGATTTAGTGATTACAGCAGATATTCCTTTAGCCGATGCCGTGATTACAAAAGGAGGTATAGCCCTTGATCCCAGAGGTGAACTCTATACACAAGCTAATATTAAACAAAAACTTGCCATTCGAAATTTAAATGAATCGCTGCGCAGTGGCGGAATGCTCAAAAGCGGTCAAGCACCTTTTAGCACAAAAGACACTCAAAAATTCTCTAATCATTTGGACAGATTTTTAACTAAAAAACATAAACTTTAAGTTTAATCCTGTCTAGAGCGCTTAGTAAGGAAAACCTTAATATATTTCTATAATAGAACATTATATGCTTAACACACATCTTGAAGACAAGTTCAATCGAGCATAGAAAGGATAACGCTAGTATCTCTTCCTGTAAATACGATCCCTTATCATGTCGTCCCCGCGCAGGCGGGGATCCATGCTCAGCATGATCAAAATGCCACATCAGGGATAGATCCCCGCCTGCGCGGGGACGACAATAACAGCACGTATTAACAAGACGACGCACTAGTTTTTGAATTCAAGCGTCATCTTCAATATGCCCAATGAGCTCATCAACAGAAACTTCAAAATAATCTGCAATACACTTTAAGGTAGAAATACGCGGATCACCCGTTTCGCCCGACAGTAAACGTCGTATGGTCATCATGGGTATTCCAATATGATGAGCAAGTTGATTGGTTTTAATACATCGCTTCCTGAGAAGCTCTGCCAAATTACTCGCTATTTTCATGTCCTTATGGTGCTGATCAGTATCATCTGTGAACTGATTAAAACTCATTGTGCTTATCAACCTCATGAATTTTTAAATAATCTTAACAGTTCAACACCCCCCTGTCCCGTTTTTTAAATAAAAAAAATAAAACACATAAATACTTATAATCTTTCATCAAAGTGAACAATGGTTTACAATTAACCGCTTATCCTCTATTGAATAGTTAACCGGCTTCTTATCTATGAGTTTTTTGGCTTTTGGTGTTAATCATAAAACAGCCCCGCTTGACATGCGTGAAAAGTTCGCATTTACACAACAACAACTTGAAGAATACCTCAACGAACTCATCTCAAAAACCATTGTAAAAGAAGTCGTGCTCTTATCAACCTGTAACCGAACAGAGCTCTACTGTATAACTGAAAATCCATCGCTGCTTTTAGCCTGGTTTGCAGATAAACAGCAAATTCCTGTCGAGGAGCTTTCGCCTTATATTTATCAATATCAAAATGAAGAAGCCATTCGCCATATTTTACGCGTTGCCAGTGGATTAGACTCCATGATGCTTGGAGAACCGCAAATTCTTGGTCAATTAAAGCAAGCTTTTCACTACGCATCCGAACAAGGGGCTGTTCACCATCAACTGCGCTCTATT
Source organism: Legionellaceae bacterium (assembly GCA_947504875.1). Classification (GTDB taxonomy): domain Bacteria; phylum Pseudomonadota; class Gammaproteobacteria; order Legionellales; family Legionellaceae; genus CANNJI01. The sequence continues at coordinate 5,344 of CANNJI010000103.1, read as the reverse complement.
TTTCAATCTATTTTTAGTGCGAGCAAACGCATCCGATATAAAAGTGGCATCGGCAATAATCCTATTTCAATTGCGTATGCTGCAGTGCTGAGAATCAAACAATATTTCCCTGAACTCTTGGCTCAAACCATTTTGATCATTGGAACCGGGGAAACAGCAACCCTTGTTGCAAAATATCTACATAAAGAAGGGGTTCGCAATTTTATGGTTGCAAGCCGCACCGAAGAGAGTGCGATTAAACTGGGGCAGCAATTTCAAGCAAAATCACTCACCATTACCGATATTGCAACCCACTTACCGCATGCAGATGTTGTGATCTCCGCAACAGCCTGCCCTTTGCCTTTTATCAGCAAAGCCATGGTTGAACAAGCACTCGAAAAACGACACCATGCCCCTATGTTTTTATTGGATTTGGCTGTACCACGAGACATTGAACCAGAAGTTGGTACGCTTAATCATGTTCAACTCTTAAATATCGACGATTTGCACTTTACCATTGAGCAAGGCAAGTCTGAACGCCAGAAAGCAGCGCTATTGGCGGAACAACTGGTTGAAGATGAAATCATGGGGTATTCAAAATGGCATCGCTCTTTACGCGCGACAAACGCCATTTGTGATTATCGGACGCAAATGCAAACGTTGGCGCAACAAGAATTACAACGTGCATCACAAAAACTTCACAATGGTCATTGTCAATTCGATGTTTTATCAGAGTTTTGTGAACGACTGGTCAATAAATTAGTTCACAAACCAACCCTCGGTTTACGTCAAGCCGCATCTGATGAACGAGATGAGTTACTTGATCTCACACACTACCTATTTAATCATCATCAGGAAGCATATGAAGAGATCACTTGAAGCCAAACTCGAACAACTCATTGAGCGTTTTGAAGAAATCAGCCGTTTATTATCTGAGGCAAGCGTTATTCAAGATCAACACCAATTTAAATCGCTCTCCAAAGAGTACGCTCAACTTGAACCCATCGCTGGTTGCTATAACGACTACATCGCAGCCAAAGAGAATCTTGCATCGCTTGATGAGCTTTCAAAAAATGAAGATCCTGAATTAGTCATCATGGCCAATGAAGAACGTGGGCCTGCTCAACAGATGATTGATGAGCTAGAAGAGCGCTTGCAATGGCACTTAATCCCTAAAGACCCTGACGACGATCGAAACATTTATTTAGAGGTTCGAGCAGGCACCGGGGGTGATGAAGCTGCAATTTTTGCAGGCGACTTATTTCGTATGTACAGCCGTTTTGGTGAAACCCGGGGCTGGGAAACAGAAGTGGTCAGTTCACACCATGGCGAGCACGGTGGCTTTAAAGAAATCATTGCACGCATCAGTGGCCAAGGGGTTTACTCACAGTTAAAGTTTGAATCAGGTGTGCATCGCGTACAGCGCGTTCCAGAAACAGAATCACAAGGCCGCGTACACACATCAGCGTGCACCGTTGCCATCATGCCTGAAGTTGAAGAAATTGACGCAATCGACATTAAAACTGAAGACCTTCGTATCGACACCTACCGTGCATCGGGTGCCGGTGGACAGCATGTGAATAAAACAGATTCAGCCATTCGTATTACCCATTTACCAACGGGTACCGTTGTTGAATGTCAGGATGAGCGCTCTCAACATAAAAACCGCGCAAAAGCGATGGCCCTGCTTAAAACAAGGCTTTTGGATGCAGAGCAAAGTAAACAGCGAAAAGAACAAGCCGATACCCGTAAATCATTGGTTGGAACAGGTGATCGCTCTGAGCGTATTCGTACGTATAATTTTCCACAAGGCAGATTAACCGACCATCGCATTAATTTAACGCTGTATCAGCTCACTGACATCATGTCAGGGGAATTATCTGTTGTGATTGATCCCTTAAAACGAGAACATCATGCAGCGCTTTTATCTGAGTTAGGGCAGAATGACTGACATTAAAACGCTGCTTCAAGAAACAACTGAGCGTTTAATAAAGCACACGCCAACCCCTCGTCTTGATGCAGAAGTACTGCTGATTTACATACTTAAAAAAAATCGGGCCTATTTGTATGCCCATGGGACCGACACAGTCGAGCAAGCCCTGCTCAGCCAATATCAAGCACTTATTTTAAAACGCATCGAAGGCCAACCCATTGCTTATTTAACGGGTGAACGCGAGTTCTGGTCATTAAGCCTCAACGTGAATGAAGCCACCTTAATCCCGCGCCCAGAAACCGAGCTACTGGTTGAAACAACGTTAGATCTGCTTCAACACATGCCCCATGCCTCCATACTCGATTTAGGTACAGGCAGTGGTGCGATTTCACTGGCATTGGCTTTTGCGCGTCCTGATTGGACTATTATGGCGTGTGATAAATATGAAGCAACGCTTAACGTTGCACGTGAGAATGCAAAGCGCTTAAATCTGCACAACATCACATTTATTCTATCTGATTGGTTTAGTGCCATCCCAAACATGCGTTTTGATGCAATTGTGTCAAACCCACCCTACCTTGCAGAACATGACCCTCATCAACAGGAAGGCGATTTACGATTTGAACCGCGACACGCACTTGTGAGCGGCCCGGATGGATTAAATGACATCCGGCACATCATTCAAAACGCCCCCTCTTTTTTAAAAGACACAGGATTGCTCCTTGTAGAACATGGTTTTGAACAAGGTGTGCTCGTAAAAAACATAATACAAGCTCAAGCGTTTAAGCGAGTGCTCTCGTTTACAGACATCGAAAATCGCCCTCGCATCAGTGGCGGATGGCTGTAATTTTATTAATCAAGGGGTTGGATAGAGCGCAACACCATAAGGTTCATAGGTACCAGCATTAGAGGGCTGGCAATCATTTAAATGCCCATTATTAGAGTTAATCGTGCATTGGCAAATATAAGCAGAAGAAGAACCCGGATCAGCCGGTACAACTGAAATATAGGCTATATCATTCGAGCCATTCAGTGCAATGCCCATTGCTTGGGTAAATGAGCATCCCGACAGTGTGTTCATGGTGCAACTTTCAGTATCTGGTGGCAATAATCCACCCGATAAAGGACAGGAATACACCCCATACGTACTATTACTACAATTAATGGTAACATAAGCATACGTTCCCAATGTATTAACGGCAATTCCTCCTGGCACAATACCGTTGGTTATGCTCATTGTTGCCTTCGGTGAGCTGTGTATAGCCCCTGTCGTTTTATTGGTATGATATTGCGTAACCGTAGCATCTTTTCCAGGTGTACAAAATCCACCTCCATATTGATTACCAGTACCTGCATTTGAAACTAAAAGAGAACTCCCTGTTTCATTAAATCCAACACCATTGGAATTATATACACCTGTATAGGTAGCATAAGTACAAGCCCCTATCACGCCGCTGTCGGATAAAGTACATGTAGCAAGACTACCAGTACCAATGGCTGGCGAATTTCCAGTGGATAGATAGAGTACATTATTAGATACCGAATTATAGGCAATCCCACCTAAATAACTCGATATAGAAATTGATATTGATTTGCATCCCGAAAAGGAACCTGTAGCTTCATTAACCGGACATGAGTAAACCGTCTGTTTGGTTCCGTCACTACCATTAAAATTCGTAAAATAATACCCTGTTGTCGTTGGGTTATTCATTGCTATGCCATATAAATAATTCTGTTGATTACTTACAATCGTGAATGAACTTCCCGTAATATAACCATAAGAATCAAGATTTGAAGCATTAATAGGCGATGAGGTACTCAGATTTGTCACATATAAAAGATAACTCCCCAACGAAATTTGCCCGGTTGAAGTCTCGGTATTATCACCGGAAAAACTAACCGTTTGCAGGGGAGACACTGAATATGCATAAGGTGTAAACGTTATCGTGCAAGTTCCACCATGCGGTATGGTTGGGCAAGCAGTGCCGCCACCAGGATAACTTGGATAAACTAAGCCAGATAAAGAAGTTCCCAAAGAAGCCTGCACATTAATTGCTGGTTTATCTACGGAATTGTTTGTGAGTATCATGCTACCCGAGGCTGACGGTGTTGCTGGTAATTGCAAGGGGGTGCCTGATACACTCAGTGTTGGTAGTGCAGAATTCACCGCAAGTTCTCCTATGGCAATGGACGTAGCAACGCCCTGAATTTGTATTAATGTAGGGCGTGTTAAAGATGCATCTGATGCTGCAGTGAAGGTTAATGTGCATGTATTTGAACTTGAACCATTGGGCCCTGCGGTGCGGTACAAGGAACCACAGTCACGCCACTAGGTAATGGTGTGGGGCTGGTAACTGTGACATTAGTTGCAGTCAATAAAAATGAATGATTCGTTACTGTTATCGTCCCTGTTGCACCTGCCTGTAAAAGTAAAAAATTAGGCTCAATTGTAATTAAAGCCTCTGTTGCAACAGATACAATAACGGGCGTTGGGTTTGTGTCCTTTCCTTGAATTCGAACCGGCGTTGGACTCACGCCTGTGGCCCCTGCAGTAAAGGTCAAGATACAGGTTTGTTGCGGGGGGAGAATTGCACAATTTACACCTTCGGTAACACTGACCAAGCCATACAATCCTGCTTCGTCTATATAGGCTTGAATGTCATGTGCAAATATTGTATTAGAGTTATTTCTCACACTCACAGTACCTGTTGTGCTAGGTCCTAGGTGTAAACGGTAAGGGCTTGCAGAAATATCGGCAAAAAAAGTAACTGTGAGGTTATCTTTTGAGTCGGTTTGTGAACACAAAAAAAGATCAGGTGTGTTGCTGTTTTGGTTTTTCAAACAGACTTTAATAGGGCTTTTGATGTCTTTTTCTGATAATATTGAGGCATCGATTTCAAGGGTTAACGTACACGATTGATTTTGCGATAATGTAAATGGATTCGGGCAGTCACCTGGCTTGTCGCTTGTTTGCGTAATGCCTTGAGCAATGGGCACCATGGTCAGCGTGCGTGTGATTTTTGTCTTATTTGTTACCGTATATTGAGCGGTCACAACTTGATGAGCATAAACTTTATAATCTGTTGCGGTGATTGGGGTAATGGTAAATTTAGGCTGTGTTGCTGCCTGCAACGGTGAAAGCACGAAAAAAAACGTGGCAACCGATAAAAAAGTTTTAATAACAGACAAGGGCCTCAAGTAGATATCCTGCTCTAACAAGAAATGTAGGCACACTTTCTCAGAAGTAAATTCGAAAAGCAATAAAGAAATAAAGAAATAAATGTAGGCAACGTCCCTAAAGTTTTTTTACAGCTTTCTCAACCATAATCTGAGCACATATTTTTCAGTTTATTTCGATCTGCCCCCTCTCCCCTGAGGTATCCCCTCATAATTTTAAAAGGAAAATAAGGACAATAAACAGGCTGGTTTGTT
>CANNJI010000102.1 GCA_947504875.1 Legionellaceae bacterium | reverse complement strand
TAACATCCTGTCACTACGTTTTATAATGGAGGTGAAATGTAAATGATGATACAGCTAAAAACAATCCTGGGTGGCAATTCAGTATCGAGAAAACGCGGTATAAACTGAAGTCAATTTACCCCAAGATTAAATGTTGATGGCGCACTAGCAGCGATCATTCCAATTAAAACACTAGAAAATTTATTGATTTTCACTTCATTATCCCTAATTAATATGATGATAGTCCTTAAGTACAGCAATTGAGCACAACTAGGCAAAGCATGCAGATACTAACGGTTGGCAATGCGTACAAAATACCGTACTACGTTGTCCCAATACAATAGAATGTAATGGTTCCTTACATTTTACACAAGGCAACCCTGCGCGTCCATAAACCAGCAATTGTTGAGAAAAATAGCCTGGGCTTCCTTCACTGTTTACAAAATCTTTAAGTGTTGTACCCCCTTGTGTGATGGCACGCGCTAAGACCTGTTGAATGACGTCAATTAATCGTTGTGCTTGTAATGTTGTTAGCATACCTGCTGACATTAAAGGATGAATACCTGCCAAAAACAATGATTCTGCCGCATAAATATTACCAATACCCACAACAATTTTGCTATCCATAATAAAGGGTTTTATTGCTTTAGTCCGATGGGCTGCTCGTTTAACCAAATAATCGGCAGTTAACTCATCCGTTAAAGGCTCCACCCCAAGATTTTTAAGTAAAGGATGCTGTAATGGGTTATCTGTTGTCCAAAGTATTGCGCCAAAACGTCTTGGATCGGTGTAACGCAGCACCTGCTTATTGGTCAGAAAAATATCCACATGATCGTGGCGTTGGGCGGGTTTAAATTGTGTTAGTAAGCACAAACGACCAGACATGCCTAAATGAAAAATAATCGTACCCGTTTTCAAATGAAATAATAGATATTTTCCACGACGAGATATATTGATAATTGTTTGTTGAGCAATAAAACGATTTAACTCAGGTATTGGCCACCTTAATTGAGGCGTTCGAATAATTGCTTCTTCTATTTTCGCCCCTTCAATATGGGGTGATAACCCACGTAAAATTGTTTCAACTTCTGGTAACTCAGGCATGATCACCCCATGGTTTAGTGCCATAATTTAAGGTGTATTATAAAGTCGTGCTAGTCCATCTTCTTCAACTGATACCCAAGGAAAGTTTACCCTCTTTTTTAATCGTAAAACGCTCTAGTCTATCAATTAATAATTGGTCAATTTCATTTCGAAGGTCTAGGTTTTGATTAAAAAAACCATACGGGATAACACCTGTTTTTCCAGTTGTATTACATCGAAATAAATAGCGAAATGCACCCAATGCTTTAAGATATTCGTTGTCAATGAGCGACGTGTGTTGCCAATTCATTTCTAACTTATCTAAATAATCACTCACTTCATCAAGAAATGGTTTTGTGATTCGTTTTGCTTGATTTGCTGCTGTTTCGGAATGTGATAATCCTTGTTTATGCAAGTCATGAGAGATGGCGATACACCCCCAACTGTCTTTGTCCTCACGGTTCACTTGCTCTAACGCTTGACCCTGTGCAGTGGACTCTGATTTAATTTTCTTGAGAAATTTGGTGGACGGAATGTGATCATGGTCCAGGTTGTCGTCGGTTACCGCATGACTGTTCAAGTCAGAATAGACACTGATATCCCAAGGTTTCACTTGATGTGATGCTGATTTACCGTCGTCATTGGTGACACGCCCTGTTGATGCCCAACTTTTAGGTGAGCGATCAGGGCGAAATATACTCACAGGGTGTGAGCGACCAATTGTTTCTGCATACTGCCTATCGTTGCTCATGCTGTTTAATGCGCTGATTGTTTCTTGATAGTTGGCCGTTTCTTTTTTTGCTTCTGTGCTTGTTCTCTTGCCGCCAATTGCCATTACCCTGCCTTCGATATAGGGAAGTGGCACATCTCCTGTTGTGCAGCGCCAGGCATGAGAAAGTCGATTGTTATTATTGAGCACCCCTAGGGCTTTTAAATTATCCCAAATTGCATCAGCAACGGTTCGTTGCATACGGGGAAATTTGAGTGCAAAGCGGTCTTTTGTAATGGCAACCGTTCCACCGCGTTTTCCGGCATCTTTGAATTCTCGAAATTGCTCCCACGTCATGGAAATGGTTTTCGCTCCAGCAAAATTAAATGCATTGCTTGGGTCTTTTTGAGCTGTTCGGTCATGCAATATGCGTTCGCCGCAAACATATTTCCAGTATACTTTCCCCTCTTGAATCGCAAGAACAATTAAAGGTTCGTTTTCTATATTAATGTCTAGAGCGTTAATGAGGTATATTAAAAAACTCGAACCCCAATGATCATCTATAAACGTTTTGCCCAGCAGATTGCTAAAGTGAGCATAGCCGCATAATTTAAAATACTCGAGAATGCTTTGCTCTATTAATGTCCCAACACCCGGTAAAATGCCACAGGCTTTGTAAGCTGTTTTTAAACTGGCTAATTGCTCCGTCTCTACACCTGTTGGAAACACATGGTTTTCTAGTGCAGCATTTATCAAATGAGCTTGAAGTGATGCTTCAGGAATCTTTTTTAACGCTTTGAATGCAATTTTTTTTTGTTGGGGGTTGAGGACAGTATCGGTAAACATGGCGAGATCTCAGTGATGATAAAAAGTTTAATTATTGAGCATTGTAACATAATAGTAACTCCTGAGCACAGTGCGTTGAGTACGATTAATCGGTCGTCAGGTCATCTAGTTTAATATTTTTGTTTTTTATATCTTAAATATGTTAAGTTCACTTATTCGCATATATATCAAAAGGGATTGCTTTGACGAAACGGATTGCAGTGATTGGTTCAGGTATATCCGGCTTGGTTAGTGCTTATTTACTTAGCGATCGTTATGATGTTTCACTATTTGAGGCAAACGATTACCTGGGTGGACATACAAATACAGTTTCAGTCGATGTAGAGGATAAACACTATGCTATTGATACTGGGTTTATTGTTTTTAATAAAAGGACCTACCCCAACTTTTGTAATTTAATCGAGAAACTTAATATACAAATTCAACTCAGTGAAATGAGCTTTAGTTATTGCTCTTTAAACCATGATTTCGAATACAACGGACACAGTTTAAATACCTTGTTTTCAGATCGACGCCATTTGTTCAATCTTAATTTTTATCGGTTTATCAGAGAGATTCTATTATTTAATCGTGATGCAAAAAAATTCCTTCTACGCCCGCAGCATGCCGATATTTCAATTAATGAATTTTTGAGACAGCATCAGTATTCTGCTCAATTTATAGAGTGTTATTTTATTCCCATGATGTCTGCCATTTGGTCAAAAAATAAAGCCGATACGTTAAATTGTTCGGCCTATTTTGTTTTTAAATTCTATGCAAATCATGGTTTACTCGATTTATCCAATAGACCCCCGTGGTATGTGATTTCTCAGGGTTCAAAAAACTATATTCCACCCCTGGTAGAAAAATTTAAAGATCGAATTTACTTAAACACCAAAATCGAAGCAATTGAGCGTAAAGCAGATCATGTGGTGTTGAAATCTGCATCCGATAAACTTATCTTCGATCGCGTTGTTATTGCGGCACATAGTGACCAAGCGTTAAAACTCCTCGAGCAACCGACTGAAAATGAAATCAATGTTTTATCAGCAATACAATATATAGAGAATGATGTCATTCTGCATACAGACGAGCAAGTAATGCCCAAGCGAAAACTATCATGGGCTAGTTGGAATTATTTAGATAATGGAAGCGAGCTCCCCTCGCTTACTTATTACATGAATCGGCTGCAATCCATTGACTCAAAAACTAATTTTTTTGTATCCATGAATCTTTCAGGCACCATTAACAGCAACAATATTCTTCGACGTTTTAGGTACGCTCACCCTTGTCTTGATTTAAAGGCTATCGAAGCTCAACAACAAGCGAATGTTATCACGGGAATCAATAATACTTACTACGTTGGAAGTTACTGGGGTTATGGTTTTCACGAGGACGGTGTAAATAGCGCAATGAGGATATGCCGTATGATTGAGGAAACCGATGTTTGAGAGCCTGCTTTTTACAGGAAGTGTCCGGCATAGGCGCTTTACACCAAAACAACATCAGTTTTCTTATAAACTATTTATGTTTTGTTTTGAGATAAGCGATCTGGCCAATTCATTTAAAGACATCAAGCACGTTTCAATTGAAAAATTCAATTGGTTTTCTTTTTATCGCAAAAATTATTTGAGCCATCCTGAGATACCTTTAGATGACCACGCAAGGCAACTGGTTTTAGAAAAATTTAACATTTACCCTACAGGTAAAATCTTTTTATTAACCCATCTTTCATGTCTCGGTTACTGTATTAACCCCATCAGTTTATATTTTATTTATGATGAAAATAATCAAGCGCTAGATTATTTAATCATTGAAGTCACCAACACCCCATGGGGCGAAAAACATAATTATATACTGAAAAGCTCATCCCAATCCCAACATGGCGTGCATCATTTTAAATTTGAAAAAGCGTTACATGTGTCCCCTTTTATGGCGATGGATTATGAGTATCAATTTAATCTTAAGCTCAATAAGCAAAACATTACCATCCATATGGAAAATCATAAAGATGGTAAAAAGGACTTTGATGCAACACTAATGCTAACCGCGTCAGCCTTTAAGCAGAAAGAAGCTAGACATTATCTTCCGATAACTTATAAGGTAGCGATGGCTATTTATTGGCAGGCATTCAAATTATGGATAAAGGCTGTGTCGTTTTACGCCCATCCCAAAACAAAATAAGGACAGAATACAATGGTTGAAAATACTGAGTTGAGCATTAAAACACGAGGCTCCCTATCAAAAAAAATCATCTTCAGTGTATTAAAAAAAATTCAGCAAGGAACAATCCAGGTCAATGACGGAGATGAACACTATCTATTCGGAGATAGCAATGTACCTAATGCTCCAAGCGCTACCCTAAATATCATACATCCCCGCGCTTATAAAAAAATATTGTTAGATGGATCTGTTGGTGCGGGTAAAAGTTATATCGATGGTGATTGGAGTACAGATGACTTACAAAAATTAATTGGGCTATTTATAAAAAATGAGGCGTTATTTAATCAGATAGAAAGTCCTTTCGCACATATTTTAAGCTGGATGAGAACGTTTATCTATAAACTAAACATCAACACCATCACACGAGCTAAAGATAATATTTTGGCTCACTATGATTTAGGAAATGATTTCTTCCAATTAATTCTTGACCCATCGATGATGTACTCTTGCGCACTTTATGAGCCATCTGGTATCAGCTTAGATGAAGCCGCAGAGAAAAAACTACAAAAAATTTGTGATCAACTCAAATTAAGTCCTACTGATCATGTTTTGGAAATAGGTACTGGCTGGGGTGGTTTTGCTATATATGCAGCACAAAAATATGGCTGTAAAATTACAACAACCACGATATCTGATAAACAATATAGTTTTGTCAAAGAAAAAATTAAACGTCTAGGATTAGAACATCAAATTGAATTATTAAATATTGATTATCGTAAATTAACTGGGCGTTACGATAAAATCGTATCCATTGAAATGATAGAAGCTGTTGGATATAAATATTATGATAAATTTTTCAACCAATGTAATCAGTTGCTCAAGCCTGAGGGCTTGTTTTTCTTACAAGCCATTGTGATTAATGATCAAGCCTACGAAAAAGCCAAAACTGAAGTTGATTTTATTAAAAAATACATTTTTCCCGGAGGATGTCTGCCTTCTGTCTTTTCCATTTCAAAATCAATCGCAAGCCAAACCACACTACAATTGATATCAATTGAAGATATTGGAAAACATTATGTAACCACATTGAATGATTGGAAAAATAAATTATTAGCCAATAAAAACCTGATTCTTGCTCAAAGATTTCCCGAAGACTTTATTCGTGTATGGGAGTTTTATTTTTGTTATTGTGCAGCAGGCTTTCAAAACAATTATATTAGTAATATTCATGCCTTATGGCGTAAAAGAATATGAAAACAGGCTGTAACTCCCCACCCCATACCTCATTCTGAGCACAGCGAGGGAGCTCAGAATGCATCTTGGCGCCATGTCGTAGAAGATTCCTCGCTGCGCTTGGAAAGACGTGGGGAGTTACAACAGCCCCCATTTAAAAGGTCAATGCGCGAACACAACGAACAGCAGTGAGTGCGTCACCTTTATCCCCCCCGCCGTTGGATGCAAAGTCTATCTGAGGGCTCATGAGCGAGTTCCAGGCGTATTGGAACGGATAGAAAAGTGTAAATTGCGTCGAACTCCAACTCGCACGATACTGAAAACTACCGATGCTTCGAGCAGCTAAGTTTTGCTCAATATTTTGGATCAGTGGTGCAGTGACTGTCCCGCAACCTGAGAAATATACATCCGTAGGTTTACCGACACTTAACTCGCAGATGGCAGGTAGGTACCAATCTTGATACGTTCCACTGTTGTAGGTATCACAAACGCCTGCAGCATAATCCGAGGGAGGCGTTGAAGCAACAGTTGGCGTGTAACGGGCAAGTACGCCAACACCATAATTCGTTTGATAATAAGTATAAAACTTCACGATATTAGCGGTGTTGCAACGACCATCGGTTCTAGCATCACACTGCCGAAAATCTATTGGAGTAAGTGCTAACGGCGTAGTGTAAGTTGCAGCGAAATAAACCGCAAAGTCAGAAAAACTGGGTAGTCCAACACTGCTTGTAGACGTCTCGCCTATCCCGGGAATGAGATCATAGCTTACATCTGCAGTCGTGGAACCATGGCTGTTCGAGCTCCAAACGGGCGTCCCTGAATAATCACTAAGGGCTGCAACGGTTCCCCCGATACTTTCTGTGGGGGAAGTGGTCTCACGCATTGAAAAGATGTACCCTTCCTGGTAAATACAGCCATACCCTAAAACAACAAAGTTCATATTGATTGGGCTAATCCCGTCTGCACGCAGCGTAATCAAGCTGGGTGTGGGAGCAGTTCCAGGGTATGTTGTGCAGTCCGAGGTTGCAAATTCACCAGGAGTAATGGTGATAGAACACGTCTCACCAACACCCAATGTCTCAACACAAGAGGTGGACATGCTAGCATTTGTTGGTAAACCAGGCTGAGTGATACTGATTCCGGTCACCGGAACACCCCCTGTATTTGTAACAACAAATTGTCTCGGTGTCCCGGAGGGTACGCCATTTAAAGTTAAACCTCGAATGCTCAAGGCTAACTCAGTTGCGCTTACACCGAGCGAAGGGGTTGTGTCTTTTAATACGGAAATCAATAGTCCACTCGGCGCCTGTGCAGAATACGTTAATGGTGAGGTGCTTACTTTAGGTCGCAGGCTGTAATTCCCACTGATGTGACTGACGAGTGAAAAAGTCAAACAGCAACTTTCCCCTGCGCGCAAAGAAAAAGTGCTCCCACACAAGGGTTCAAGACCACTGCAGGGCGATCCGCCTGCAACGCGTTGTGTGGCTTCTAACCCTGAAATAGCTCCTGTGGTATTATGCAATAGGAGTCGCGCATTGTTCGGTGTAACACCATTGTTAATCCTCACAACGTAGTTTGCCGTGCCAGAAGAAGCCATTGAGAATGTTGATGTTCCGCTGTCATAGCTAACGGTTATCGGGTTCACACCTACACAACACCCAGACGTTGGATGAATTAGAATGGAAAGAGGCAACAAAAAAGCTAATATTTTTCTCATAGAAGCGTCCTTACTTCAGAAGACTTAACTGAAACCGAATTTGATTTGTGTAAAGATGAGGAAATGAAAGCGTCTGCGATGTGAGTGCAGCCGGCGTTGGGCCTAAAGCAACCGAGCCGAGATCAGCAAACTGATATCCCATGCCTAGTCTTACGTTTTTAGACAGTGAGGCATCAACACCTACGCCAAAGCCCCAGGTTAACATCGTTCGAGTATGGTTATTGAACGGTTGTGTGGGCACAGCGCCTGCAACCAAACGGGTTTCTTGATAATCACCGGCTTGATTAAAAGCGGCTCCAAGCGTCCCTGAAAAATAGGGATGGAGTAATTGAATATCTTTCAGATTAAATAAAAGTTTACTCTCCGCCACAACACGACTATGACGAACATGATATTGATAGGCTAACGTATCAAATAGAGACGAGCCAAACAACCATACATCACCTTTTGGATGAATAAGCTCATCCGTGTAACCTCCAACCCCAAGCTGTAGTAGTGTTTCATTTGTCATAGAGCGCTCAACACCCAAAAAAACACCCCCATCAAAAGCTGATGTAGAACGCTTTGTATTGGTATAGTAATTTTCAAAGGGTGGATAAAGACTAAGGGTTTGAGCTCGCCCTTGAGTGATAAAATCAGGCCCAAGACTAAGCGTGATCAAAGGTCTGCTGTTAGATTTCGTCAACAATATATTGTTATTTTGTGAACAATGGGCGAACGCGCTATTAAACAGAAGATAAGTAACGCTCAAGAATTGCAATAAAGGAAAATCAAATCTCATCCAGATTAATCCTTATCGAGTTAAGATGACCTAGTGCGCCATCAACATTTAATCTTGGGGTAAATTGACTTCAGTTTATACCGCGTTTTCTCGATACTGAATTGCCACCCAGGATTGTTTTTAGCTGTATCATCATTTACATTTCCCCTC
>CANNJI010000101.1 GCA_947504875.1 Legionellaceae bacterium | reverse complement strand
CTCATTATCGACACTAACAACCGATTGCAAGTTGTTTGAATTTAACTCATTAATACCATTTACTTTTGATAACATTTTAACGATTTCCCTACCGCCCTCATGGAAGTAGTTTTACCTTATTTTTGTCTCACTGTCGCTGGCACAGAGGGCTCTAAGTTAGGGTATTTCAATACCTTTTAAAAAATGAAACATCACCAAGGACACATCGCGCTCAATAATGTCATTTACTCCGAACTATTTAGTGACTCTGTTGATAAGTAGTTGAGCAATTTAGATGACGTCATAATAGACCAGTGATCACCTGGAATATCAATTTTTTTTATATTCTGGCTATTTAAAATATTGCCCCACCCATCGTATTTATATTTTGTTTTTTCTGCGTTAATAATATGAAATTTTTCAGCAATATAATGTGATGTGCTAAGTTGAGAATGCGACAAGAGATTCCTAACATTATGCAATGCTACTGACACACGCTTTTCTATCTTAGTGAAGTCGTCTTCCTCTGATGAATAACCAAATAAATTATGGGCATACCTAAATAGTTCATCTTTTGTTAGTGCACTTATTTTATCCTCAAGGCCAAAAGCATCTATGTATAGTAATATAAGTGCTCTTAAATTATCGTCTACGGTCGGCCTACTTAAATTAAACCTTACATGTTTAGTTTTTTTGTCATTAATTGGCGATCCATCAATCAGAAATACTTGGTTGCATTGATATTTCGCACCTAGAGCAGAGATTATCTCTAATGCGACGCCAACCCCATAAGACCAGCCAATTATATTGTATATAGTAGAATTAACCCTTTTTAATATGCCTTCAATTTCTTTTGAATACTCTAGTATCATGTCATTATAATTATCAAAATAGCTTTCATTTGCCTCTAAACCTCGAGATTGTATCCCATATACATTGTAGTTATTCTCAAGGATTTTTATTGCTTTATAAAAACTTAATATATTTCCACCTACTCCATGAACTAAAAATACACATTGTTTACTTTTGTTTTCAGTATTTGAAAGCAATGTGACATTAGAGTTGTCAACTTGATCTAGAAGTGCAGTGCTACCAATTAATCCAGAGATATTCCTATACTTAAATAAATTAGATACTTTTATGTCAAATCCTAAGACTTTACTCATGAGATGCGATACTTGAATTGCTAAAATAGAATTTCCCCCTATCCTAAAAAAATCATCCATAACGCCTACTTTTTCAAGTTTTAAAGTTTCTTGCCAAATATTGCATAATTTTATTTCTAAATCTGTTGTTGGCGCGAGATAAGAGTCTTCATTTGTAAATTCAGGAGCAGGTAACGCGTTTCTATCTAATTTACCGTTTAGGGTTAAGGGGAAGCGTTCCATTTTGATTAATGTACTTGGTACCATATAATCGGGTAATTTCTCTGAAAGTTTGTTTAAAATGCTCTCTTCGTTTATTTCGATATTATTTTCAATTACAAAATACCCAATTAAGTATTTATTATCATTTTTTTCTTGCGCTAATACACACGCTTGTTTAACACCTTCAATAGAAGTTAACGCACTCTCTATTTCCGCAAGCTCTATCCTATAGCCCCTAATTTTGACTTGGAAATCGTTTCTACCGATATATTCTATGTGACCATCGGGCAGCCACCTTACTAAATCACCCGTTTTGTATAGTCTTGTATACCCTTTTTTTATATCCTCTTTTGTGGCAAAGGGGTTTGCAATAAATTTTTCTGCTGTGAGTTCCGGTTGGTTGAGGTAACCACGAGCTAGACCTGCGCCACCAATGTGCAATTCACCTACTCCGCCTATTGGAACTGGGTTGTTATTGACATCCAGAACATAAGCTCTATAGTTATCATAATGTTTGCCAATATTATTAATATTACCCTGACATAAAAAATTTGTTGTTCCAACTGTAGCCTCTGTTGGCCCATACTCATCATAAACATTACCAATATAACTTCTTAGATATTTAATCTGTTTAGTATCGCTCTTTTCTCCGCCAATAAAGCAACTATTAACTTTATGTAATAAATTTTCAAGAGGAATTTGACTTAAAAAAGAGGGGGTTGATTTTATAAAATCAATTTTATTATGATTGATATGATCTAAATATTTATTGGTATTAGTTAACTTACCTCCATATATATAAATTCTTTTTCCTATTGATAGAGGAAGCAAGGTTGTTGTTACAGACAAATCAAAAGAAAGGTTGCTCGAGTAATCAACATTTTCAATATCTTCAAAATACTTATCTATACTTTTAATATAATTACAAACTGAAGCATGATTAACCATTACTCCCTTAGGTCTACCCGTCGTCCCTGAGGTATATATCACATACGCCAAATCAGTGGCTTTATTTTGAATGGGCAGGTTGGCTGCCTCACAATCCTGATAACATTCTGAATCTAATGCGATCAAGTTCACGTCTACGATTTCTTGCAGTTTTTCAATAAAATGCGATTGAGTTAACAGTAACTGTGTGTGGGTGTCATTTACAATATACTGAATCCTGTCGTTTGGATATTCAGGGTCAATCGGAACGTAAGCTCCCCCTGCTTTCATGATGCCTAGTATCCCGATTATCATTTCAAGGCTTCTTTCTACACATAAAGCCACTAACCTGTCGGGTTTAATGGTTGTTTGTGACTGCAAGTATCGAGCCAATTGATTGGCTTTCATGTTTAACTGTTTATACGTTAGTTGCTTCTGCTCAAAAACAATAGCTATATTATCGGGCGTTTTTAATACTTGCTCTTCAAAGAGCTGGTAAATAGTTTTATTCTGAGGATAGTCTTTGTCTGTGGCATTCCATTTATAAACGATTTGGCTATATTCGTCCGCTGTAAGTATTTGATAGTCTTTAATTAATTTATCTGTTGCTTCTGATAGTTGCTTGAGTATATTTATATAGTGCTTAACTATTCTTTTTGATGTTTCTTTTTTGAACAATGATGTTGAATACGTTAATTGTCCTTTTAATTGTGTACCTTTGTCACTTATTAATAAATCAAAATCAAATTGCGATACTTTGAGCAATTTGCCAACATTATAAAACTCAAATTGGGTACCATCCGTAAAATCCTGAACCCTAAACATTATCTGAAACAAGGGGTGACGGCTTTGATCTCTTTCAATCCCTAGAGAATCAACTAATTTTTCAAAGGGCAAATCTTGGTGAGTCTGACCTTCTAACAAAGTATCGTGTAAATCTTGTATCAATGTTTTGACGTTACCTTGTGTATAAATGGATTGTCTAATGACCAAAGTATTGACAAAGAAGCCTAGAAGATCTTCTATCTGGGTATAATGACGATTAGCAATCGGAGTCCCAATAACGATATCGTCTTGTCCTGTATATTTATTTAGCAATATATAGAACCCCGATAACAATAACGTGTATAACGTGACACCTTGTTCGCTTGCTAAATTTCTTAATCTTAATGAGGTTTTTTCATCAATAGCAAAAGCAATACTATCGCCTTGGTAATTAATTTGTGCAAGGCGGGGATGATCCGTTGGAAAGGCGAGTGGTTCTATACTTTTTAATTTCTCTTGCCAATATTTAATTTGTGTCTCTAATATTTCTCCCTGAAAAAAATTTCTTTGCCAAACGGCAAAGTCTTTATACTGTATACTCAGCTCAGGTAATGCTAATGGCGTCTGACGAGTATAGTAGTTGTAGAACTTGGTCAGCTCCTTGATAAAAATGGCTACGGACCATCCATCAAATGCAATATGATGGATGGTAATTGAAATATAATGATTTAATGCCGTGTGATAAATCGCTACACGGATAGGTAACTCTTTTTCAAGATCAAAATACTGATTAATGTTACCTAAAATCTTTTTCTCTAATTGGCTCTCATTAATCTGTTTCTCTAGGAAGGATAGTCTTAAATCAGTGATCCTTTGATAATTTAAGCCATCTTCATCTTGAATATAAACAGTCCTTAAAACTTCATGCCGAGCAACAATCGATTGAAGGGAATTTTTAATCGCGTCTAAGTCAGTATCATTGTTTAATTTTAAGCATATTGGAATATGATAAGCATTAGTGCCTTGCTCATATTTTTCAATAAACCATAACCTTTCTTGCGAAAAGGATAAGGGCACTGTTTGTTGTTTTATTTGATTGATAACTAAATGATTCTCACTAACAGATAATAAATGAGATAACGTTGCAATTGTTTTATATTTAAATAGATCAGCAACTTTAACGTGTTTACCTATCTTGTTGCTTAACCGATGCGCTACATTGATCGCCAGTATAGAATTCCCACCGAGCCTAAAGAAATCATCATTAATACCCACTCGATCAATTTCAAGGATCGCCTGCCATATCTCAGCAATCGTTTTTTCAAGCTCTGTTTCTGGCGCACTATATTCATTATCTGAAGTAAAATCAGGCAATGGCAACGATTGATAATCGGCTTTACCGTTAGCGGTTAATGGCATTCTTTGCAATTGAATATAAGCCTCTGGCACCATGTAATGGGGTAATTGATATTTAAGGTGATCTGCTATATATCGATCTAGATTGATAGCCTTTGCTTGACTTTCTGCCTCACTTTCCATCACTTTATCGATACAGCCAATAGCAAGCGCATAAATCGCTTGATCATATGGTGGTATTCCAATAGTACAACTACCTATACTATCCTCGTACCATCGCTCAGAAATAGCCTGGGCTTCAAATCCTGCTTGAATATAGCTTTGTGGATTATTCTCTCCTTCAAACACAAGCATCCCACCCGCATTGGATAATAACTGTCCCAATTCCGAGGTCTGCATGACTATAGATTGATTTTTCAAGTCAAATTGCCGCTCAGAATGATGAAAGCAACCGGACTGATTTAATAACAATGCTTTTCTGATAGAAGGCATTGGAGCCGTTTTGACCTCGGTGTCAAAATGCAGGGTCAATAAAGAATGATAATCGCCACACCGTTGGTCATGGATATCAACTCTATACGCGATATCGACTACTGATAAGGCTTTTTCGAGATAATATAAAATATGGCCCATTTCTAAATAACCCAACCTGAGTGAAGCCTCTCCATATAATGGCTCAATGGCAGGTAAGTAAAGTGCAAAGTCCATACGAAAAGACGTTGGTTTCAAACCAGAACGTGTACTTTGTAGTTCATGCTTAATGGGATGATAGTAGTAGTCACCTGCCGCTATACCTTTTATTCGATTATCAGGTATAGCAAGATAAGTTTGAATTGCATAACTACTACCACCCGATGGATAAAGATATTTAGGTAATACTTTATCTTGCAAGATGAGTGCGCTTAAGGGTTTCAGTAATTGTGATAACGCATCCAATGTAATGGAGTGTCTTTGTCGCCGCTTTACAGGCTTATCATAGGTAATATCAGAAGGAACAACCAAATCGGGTAAACGTTGATTAATAAATTGACGATAGCTTTTCCTAAGACGATAGTGTGTTTCATCTAATCTTAGATTTAATGGATAATTTGATACTAAATCGTTCCTTACGCCATGTTGCGCTAACTTGAAACCTTCTGTATCAAATGTCTCCTTTGATAATTTAAATGACGGAGAAATTAAATAAGCAATTAAATGATTATCATGAACTTGCGTAAAGGCTTTATCTATACCCTTTATCTGCGTTAGATGATAAGTTATTTCTTCTAGCTCTACTCTGTAACCATTAAGTTTAACTTGATGATCTTTTCTGCCTTGAAACACAAGATAGCCATCTTGATGCCATTTGCCCAGATCACCCGTCTTATAAAGTTTTCCTAATTCTTGGTGGTTAATAAAACTTGCTTGCGTTTTTTCTTCATCATTCCAGTAGCCTAGCGCAACCCCCATTCCACCAATATGAATTTCGCCAATCACACCAATAGGACAATGCTCTCCAATATCGTTAAGAACATACATTTGTTGATTAGGCATTGCATCGCCATAGGGAATAGATGTCCAGTCTGGTTTTACTTCATCAACTTCATACCATATCGACCAGATAGATCCTTCGGTCGCACCGCCTAAGCTCATCACTGTTGTTGCAAGGTTATGTGATTTAATTTGTGTCGGTAGCTGAGTCGGTATCCAATCACCACTCAATAAAACAACTTTTAGCGTCTCAAGTAATTTACCTCTATCATTCGCATAACCAATTAATAACTGCATTAATTGAGGTACGGTATTCCATATCGTTAGTTGATAACGAACAATTAAATCATACCAATGAGCCGGCTCTTTTGTTTTTTCCTGATCGGGGAACACCACAGTTCCACCTGCTGCAAGCACACCAAAAATATCATAAACCGATAAGTCAAAACTTAATTCTGATAACGCCAGTACTTTATCGTGTTGGTTAATAGAAAATTTATGATTAACTGCAACAATGGTATTAACCGCACCTTTATGAGAAATTGTTACGCCTTTAGGTTTGCCCGTACTTCCAGAGGTGAATATCACATAAGCAACATCATCTAAATCAATCTTAGGTAACTTATCTTCAGTGCTGTTAGGTTGGTAATTAACAATATTTTCAATGATTAGCCATTCATATTTAGACTCAATACAACTCCCTTTAATGCGGTCAGCAAACTCCGATTGTGATACTAATATTGTGTCAACTAATCCTTCTTCTAATATGCTATCAACCCTACCAATTGGCCAATCAACATGCAATGGCAAATATGCCATGCCTGACTGCATAATACCTAATGTAGAAACAACCTGCTGATAACCTTTTTCACTTAATACACCTACTAAATGATTAGATTTAAACAAATCATGGTCATGTAAATATCGAGCTATATGGTAACTATAGTTTCCTATTTCAAGGTAAGTGTACGTACCTTTACCATCGATTACCGCGGCCGTAACTGGCGCCTTAACAACGCTTGATATGAAGAGTTCAACCAGGGTTTTTGTTACTACTGTTTGAGTATCACTATTTGCCCCACTAATAACAGCTTGATCGTTTTCTGAAATTGGGATTGTTGGCAAAAATGTTCCCCAATCCGCTTCTGCTAAATACTCTATCAAAGAGCAATAATCATCATGCATTTGCTGAATCACTTTGGGGTCAAATAATTGCTCTACATAATCCCACTCCGCAACAAAACCCTCTCGATTTTCATATGCTTTATTATCTAAGTACACTTGTGAAGTCTGAGAAATAGAATAACCATCACCTATATAGCCATTTAAAGGCAAGTCAACATTTTTATCACCTAACACACTAGTCAATACCACTGGCGATAATGATTGATTTGGGGCTATATCAAACGTTTTACGGATCAGCCTCTGAAAATCAATACCATCAAACAAATTATGCTCAATATCCCCCCATAATTCAGCATGAATTTCGTGAATGTTTGAACGAATACTTTCGTGCATGCTTCGCTTAAAGTTAAATAATTCTAATACAGTAAAGTCACCAAGAATATCATTGACTTGTTCATGCAAAGGTAATCGATTAAATAATGTTAAATTTACACAGACCCTAGATTGCCCGCTCCA
The DNA here is from genome assembly GCA_947504875.1 of Legionellaceae bacterium. Classification (GTDB taxonomy): domain Bacteria; phylum Pseudomonadota; class Gammaproteobacteria; order Legionellales; family Legionellaceae; genus CANNJI01. Next base: position 1,199 of record CANNJI010000101.1, on the reverse strand, counting down.
TTTGCATAAAATTTGTCCATACGCATACAACACCACAGAGGTCGGACTGATACTATAAGATTTGGCTTTATCTTCAATTTTATGCCATTTGCTGTGAGGGATAGTTTTAGTTAAACGTGTAAATATAGGCTGGCTGATACTACTAGGGTTAACCACCATCGGTAGCTTAGCATCAAAATTATAATCTTCTAATTTATTAATCCAATACCGCTTTGCTTCCACATAATGATCACTTGACCTAACATCATTATACTTCAGCATATAATCTCTAAAGTTAATCTCTAGCTGAGGTAGCTTAACGTGCTCCAGATCTTTGGCATTATACAGCTGAGCTAATTCTTTAAAGAATAACCTCACGCTAATGCCATCCATAATCAAAACATCAAAACTCATATGTAAAATAAAGTGATCCTCATGCTGACTCAGCTCATAGTCAAACAAGGGCCATTGATCGACTTGATATATTTTGTGTGATAAGCGGTTACGAATAACTTCTAATTCAGGTTGGTCAACCTTCCCATGCCGAGTAACTTTATAATTTGGAACGCTTGATAAAACATATTGGGAGCCATTTTCAAAAATAGTCCTTAATGCACCATGTCTTTGAATAAGCGTGTTAAGTGCAGTCTCAAATTGAATAATATCAAATCGACTAAAAAGTAATTCCGAATAGTAATGCGCAGAAACATTACTCATTTCAAAGTTATCTAATCGGCCATATAAATAGGCCTGCTGTACATTAGTAAGGTTAAATTCATCATTTTCATTCCAATGCCCATCAGTAATCAAATAATCTTGATAGATAAAGTTACCCAAAGACTCCTGAATTACAACAGCCAACTTGGCAACGGTTTTAAACTTATAGACATCTTTAACGGCGATTTGAGAACCAAACTTAAGATTTACTAAACTGACTAAACGAATAGCCACTAGAGAATGCCCACCGAGCCTAACGAAATCATCTGTAATGTCTACTTTTTCAAGTTTTAAAGTTTCTTGCCAAATATTGCATAATTTTATTTCTAAATCTGTTGTTGGCGCGAGATAAGAGTCTTCATTTGTAAATTCAGGAGCAGGTAGCGCGTTTCTATCTAATTTACCGTTTAGGGTTAAGGGGAAGCGTTCCATTTTGATTAATGTACTTGGTACCATATAATCGGGTAATTTCTCTGAAAGTTTGTTTAAAATGCTCTCTTCGT
>CANNJI010000100.1 GCA_947504875.1 Legionellaceae bacterium | reverse complement strand
CCTCAGCGTTCAGGGGACGAATACCAACACCTTAACGCCCACGCTAAACATAGTGACGTTAGCCAGCGTGTATCAATCAGGCTTTATTTACTCGATTGATGATTCGACTCCCACAACGGGAAGTATCCGCGGAAAAGTAGCCGCAGTGACAGACCAGGCAGCCGCTTACCCGAATGGGATTATATGGAGTTCTGACGGTTCGGGTACCACCGTCAGTAATATAGCTATTTTTGGGATTTCTGAAACATCCACGATCGCAAGCCCCAATCCAAGTACCGGGCAGATAACAGGCCAATCTGCCTGCGATGGGAGAACCGATGGTGCATGTGACACCACCAACATTGTCACTTATTACAATGCGAATAGAGCAGCAGGAGGAGCCGCCCCAACTCCATTAACACAATACGCATCCGGTCTTTGCAAGGCCAGCATTGGTGGATATACAGACTGGTATTTACCAGCCATTTGTGAGATGGGCCCAGCATCAAATGGCTTTGGTTGCGTATCAGGCACGCCTAATATCGTGACCAACCTGCCTTCGCTGTTAACCTCTTGCACGGGCAGCTCATGCTTGTCTGGCAACTACTGGAGCTCTACCGAGGACTCAGGTATTCCCACTGACTACGCGTGGGACCAGAACTTCGCGTCGGGTGGCGGCAGCGTTCAGTACTACGACCTTAAGGCCAACACGCTTGGTGTCCGTTGTTCCCGGGCTTTAACCCTTTAGCCCTTTACCCCTTTTCTGTTGACCTTGTTGTTGACACAAATGGTGCCCGCGTAGCGGGCCGTATTTTTTTTCAGGACATTCAGATGGTGCTTTATACGGAGTTACCGGTTTACCGGGATACATACCAGTTGATTTTGAGCATATTTGAGGTCATCAAGGAATTTACCAAGGAATACAAATACAGTCTGGGGCAGGACATGAAACGGGATGCGCTACGGCTGATGCGCAGCATCTATCGCGCCAACAATCATCAAAATCGGACAGAGCATTTCTAGACGTTCCTTGACGAGCTTGAGTAACTCACCTTACGCAGTAGCTTTCATTAACTGCAACTCTTTAAACATAATTTGATTAGCTTTGAGGAGTAGTTTTTGTTTAATGGCAAAGTGGTTCATGGCATTTTTGACCTTCAATAATTCCAACTTGCAAAACGCAATCATTGAAGCAAATAAATGGTTACATTGAGTTTGAATGGTTTTTGTTGGTGATTTGGATAAGCTGGCATTTTGTTTAATCGATTTGTGAAACTCTTCAATTCTCCACCGTTTTTGGTAGACTTTGTACATGCGGTCAGCATCAATGGATAAATCATTCGTGATGAGATAAAGCGTTCCTGTTGAGCCATCTTCGTTTGTGAAGACTTTTTTGAGTAATTTGGCAGGAAAAGCTATGTCCTTAAGATATACGGTGATTGCGTCACCATTATTCCACTCGAGTGTGTTCACTTGTTGATATTGACCGCTATCAGCATCTCGCTTGGTTAATGCAACGCAGCGGTTAGACTTAATGCCGATAATGAAATGTTTCTTTAAATCCTGATGAATAAATGTCATATTTGCTTTTGAGCCAAACCAATTATCCGCTAATACGTAATCAAATAAGACGTGATTAGTCACTGCTTGTTGGATAAGTGAACGAAACATATCATTTTTACTGACGAATGATTTTCGCTTCTGTTTACGGGTTGCTATATCGGAATAAACCACATCTTTCTTGACTGTTTCATAGCCAATTGGTAAAGCAATATCACCGTATCGAACCAAGCAGGAAACGATATTGATACCTTTCATATGACGATTTTTAGAGTGTGAAAAATGCCAACAATTAACCGCATTTTCATCGGTGTAAGTTTTTTCAGATATAGTGTCATCCAATAGTAATACACCGCCTGTCTTCTGTTCGTGCCGGCGAACATCTGATTTTACATACGCCCACAGCTCTTTTAACCCAAATTCACCAGACCTTAAATGACGACTAACCTGATCATGACTGATTTCACCATCAAACATCGCTGCCAATCCGGTAGCGGTTGCATGGTGATTTTGGCTGATAAGGTAGTCGCTATAAATATCTAGAAGATCCGTTTTCATTTTCTTTTGTCCTTTAAAAAAAAACCGACAAAAGATACGGCTTTTTATAATTTAATCAATAACCGCTGCGTAAGGTGAGTTACGCGGTATCTTGCAAGCGAGGTGCGTCCGAAAATTGATAAAGTCACGAGTGTTGCCGCAAATGATTGCCAAATTGTTGAAGAAGTGCCTATAAAGCAAGGGTAGCAGCGTAAGCAATCTGCTACTCTAGTTTCAATCGAATCAGTTGATTTAAAATAACACCAAAAAGAGCTAATGCAAATCAAAACATTTCGCGACAGCGACAAGTTACCCCCATTTTCTGTGGGTAACTTTGTGTGTAGATTGGTGAAGACTTTGAAAAACAAATCATCGCTGGAATGAATTAAATTCAATCGTGCACACCCTATTCGAATAGGCTTCGTTGTACTCGAGCTGGCGCATGAATTTACATGAGATGACTTTTTTTATCAAATGTAAAAAATCATTATCAATCATGCATTCATTTTATCAACCAGGTCAACAAGGGTTTTTGTCGCTTAAAACCAATGCTAAATATCCACCAAAAAAACAAATCGTCGCCTGTGAATAAAATTCATTGAATCTTTACAAAAAAGTGGATTGACAACTTCTTGCATTTACTAAGTATTTGAAAAATAACAAATTAAAATAAATATTACGGAAGAAAAACACACAGAGTTATCCACAATATCTGTGGATAACTCTGTGTGTAGATTGGTGAAAGCATTGAAAAATAAGCAATTGTGGCGATGAATTAAATCCATGCAATCATCAGCACCTTTAGATGACCAGTAGAGGTGTACTTAACACTTTCTCGCGCCTACGTGCTAACAGACGCTCCCTCGCACACGACTAATCATCCACCAACCCAGGGCTCCTGTTGAAGCGAGCCCCAAAATACCCGCAGCTACATCCCAACTCGGGCTGACAAGCGACAATGCATTAGGGCTATGCATGAGTGAAAAAGGCAGCGCGAGTACAACGTTCATTAACGCAGATCCCGCAACCAAGCCACAGGCAATTAAGGCGCCCACTTGTTTTTTTTCAGCCGACTGATCCCGCGTTGCAATCCATGAAATCATGCCGCCCAAAAACAAGGGAAGTGAAGAGGAAAGAGGTAAATACATGCCCACGGCAACCCCCAAAACAGAAAGCTGAACATAACGTTTTATTTTAAATACATGATTTAACGCAATCACAACACCAATAATAAACGCGCCAAGGGACATCATCATCCAAGGCAGTTTATTTTGAAAAACTGCTTCTGTAATGGCGGCTAAAAGCGCTGCTGTAGGCGCAGGCAAAGATTGCGTCATGTCCATGCCCTCGTGTGGCATAATTCCTGCAATACCATACACATTAAACAACAGTTGCATCACTGGCGGAATCACTGTTGATGAAACCAAAACACCCAGCAATAGCATTAACTGTTGCTTCCAAGGTGTGGCTCCAACCAATTGCCCTACTTTTAAATCCTGACTATTATCATTGGCAATGGCTGCGATTCCGGTCACAATTGAACCAATAATAATTGTAATCGCTTCAGCGGCTTTTAATTGTTGTGCATCAAACGGTAAAGGAAGCACCGCATGAACAAGTGATAAAAGCAACCAAGCAGCAAACAAAATTCCAGCAATAACAACCGAGCTACCAGGACTTGCCGTCACACCGACCATCCCAGAAAAATAAGCGGTAATAACAGAAAACAAAAAACCAACCACTAGAATATAAAGTACTGCGCCCAACACAACAGTATTTGTGTAGTGTTCACCCAGCCCAAGAACATCCAGTGGGAAAATCGATTGAAAAAAGACATATAAAGCAATCGCCATCAAAAGCACACCGGTAATAATAAGTGACATTGGCATATCTTTATCAGTCTGTAATGCGCCTGAATTTTTATTCGCTGGCTTGAGTAGTCCATCAAAAGACATCATCATACGCTTCATCAGCGGTTTGCTGAGCTTAATAAAAGTCCAAATGCCCGCAAATAACATGGCACCAATACCCACATAACGAAGCTCTGTATTCCATAAGCCCATCAATGCATCCTGAGGTAATTGACCTGCATTAAGAAATGCAGGATATAAATGACTTGCCAAAGGCACCAAAACTCCCCAGGAAAAAATAGCACCCAAAAAGATACTGAGCGCCATATCAAACCCAACCATATAACCCGCACCAATCATGGTTGCAGAAAAACCTAAGCCAAACCCAAGCAATGTTTTTTTAACAACAACCCAATAACTTACACTGCTCGCAATGAGCTTAAAACCACTCTGAAATAACTCAAGGGTAGCCCCTATAACGCCCCCCCAAACCAGATAAGAAAGTCCAATTTTTTCCGCCGAAGTTTTAAGCACAGCAGCAATGGCACGTCCTTCTGGAAATTTTAAGGCATCATCATTTACCAAAATTCTACGCAATGGAATTGAAAATAAAACACCCAAAACTCCACCAGACAGTGCAATAAAAAAATTGGTGAGATAATCAAAATGGTACCAATATTCAATCATGATAAGTGCGGGAATGGTATAAACAATTCCGCCTGCAACCGCTTCACCCGCCGACGCAGCCGTTTGTATCGCATTATTTTCAAGTACTGTTGACTGTTTAAAAAATCGCAATATACCCATAGAGAGTATAGCCGCAGGAATTGAAGCCGAGGTCAAAATACCCAGTTTCAATGCAAGATAGGCATTCGACATAGCAAGCAATACAGTCAAAACAATCGCGATAAAAATACCACGAAGGGTTAACTCTCTATGATTCACGCTCATAACAATTTACTCCAAACAAGGCACACGGTGAGGCGATTTAAGCCATGATTCATGGTGTGATACTTCATAAATATCCCATTCTTTTGAAGCATAGGTTGTTTTATCCAAGTCCAATAACAACCAACTCAAAAATAAAGCCACTGTTTCAACTGAAATCAGCTGATCCTTGTTTTTAAGGGTATTAAAAAAAGCTCTTTTTTCAGGTGCCATTTTTACTGCCTGTCGAATACTCGCCTGCATTGCTGTATCAACAATACCCGGCATAACACTTGCACAGGCAATGTCCTGATATTCCAATTGAGAACACCGCGTTAACATGGCTAATGCAGCTTTTGACACACAATAGGGAGCCCAACCCACCACGGGGAAATAGGCAGCACCCGATCCAATGTGCAAAACACGCCCACCCTTCAATTGAGTGAGCAGTGCTTGAGTTAATAAAAACGGCGCATTAAGATTAGTCTCCATCACCGTTCGCCAAGTGTCTTCGTCCACGTCCTGCATGGGCAGGATTGGGTCAATGACACCTGCATTATGAATAAGACCTGTAATAGAATGATAAGGTGACAGAAATTCTTTGATCAATATACGGCCTGCTCGTGTACTGACATCTGCACATAAAGTCTCAATGAGTGGAGAAAAAGAGCGCGTTTCTTGCAACGTATTGTCGTTGCGCCCAATGATCAATACATGATGATTAAGACCAGCCAAATGCTGTGCTAACGCACGCCCAATGCCACTTCCACCGCCTGTTACAACAAACACAGCACCCTCAAATCCAAATATTATACCCAACGCTTATCATATCAGACCTACAATCGCTTCGCATTAAGCTTCTGTTGTGATATTTTATTATATACCGTATCCAAGGAGTTTATCGATGAAGAAAAAGGAATTAACACTCATGCTGTTAACACTCATCCCCTTACTAGGGGCTGTGAACCACAGCGAAGCTGCAGACCTTACATCTCAACCCGCTGCGGTTACAACACCTCCACTACCCGCTGTTGCTGCACCTGCACCTGCACCTGCACCCGTCGTAGAGCCCGATGCATCCATGATTAATTGTCAATACAAACTATCCCCTTCACTCAAAGAACCCTCTCTAAATTTTATTTCAACCTGGGCAAAAAAAGCGACCATACAGTCCTTTCAATTTAATCCCACGAGCATTGATGCTGAATTATTAGCGCTTAAAGCATGTTTTACAGATCAAGGATTCAAAGGATTTAGTGACGCGCTTGATAAATCAGGTAATTTAGCTGCCATTAAATCAAAACAACTGACCGTTAAAAGTAAGGTCACAGGCGAAGCCTTGATCCAAGCCAAAAAAGATAACCAATGGAAAGTCAAACTTCCGCTAGAAGTAACCTACGAAAATAAAGAGCAAAAACTTGTTCAACAATTAGACGTTGATTTACTTATCTCACGTCAGTCTGATGGCGGATTTGGTATTATACAAGTTATTGCAACACCACAAAAACCCGTTGGACAGGCTGCTAAAACATAATGAAAAACGATGGGCTGCTCCCACTCTTTGATACCATCAACCACCTGCAACATAACGCCATAAACGTTGTGTTGCCTGAGGAGCGCTTTAGAGCCGATTTTACATACACATTAAACTTTATTAAAAGTTATGATGGTAGTCTTGGTACCTTCAATAGTTATCGCCGTGAGGTGGAACGTTTATTACAATGGGCTTGGAGAGTCAAAAACATCTCGCTCCCCGAGCTCAAACGCGATGCACTCGAAGAATTTATTCATTTTTGTCAAAATCCCCCCAAAACATGGATTGGCCCTCACAAAACGCCCCGTTATATTGAAAAAGATGGCTTAAGACAACCTAACCCAGCGTGGAGACCCTTCATTGGCGATGAAAAATTTGGCTTATCAAGTGGCGCCATCCAAGAAATTTTTGCGATATTAAGTACTTTTTTTAATTTTCTAATTTCAGAAGAGTATGTTGTCTCAAATCCAGTTGCACTGATTCGTCAAAAAAGTAAATTTGTACGAAAAAATCAACAAACGGCTCCCATTCGTAGGCTCAGTTTAGTTCAATGGCACGCCGTATTAGTGGCAGCTGAAGCGCTTGCTGATGAAAATCCTGAGAAACATGAGCGCACTCGATTTATGCTCAGCATGCTCTATGGCATGTATTTAAGAATTTCAGAGCTTGTGGCAAGTGACCGATGGATTCCCATGATGAATGATTTTGCAAAAGATAGTCATGGACATTGGTGGTTTACAACCGTTGGCAAAGGCAATAAACAGCGTCAAATTGCTGTTAGTGACGCCATGCTTAAAAGTTTAAATCGATATCGCTTATTTTTAGGTTTAAATCCTTATCCATCCCCTGCTGATAACACGCCTCTCCTTCCCAAAATACGTGGACACGGCCCCCTCACGGATACAGCCCCCATCCGTCGGTTAGTCCAAGAATGTTTTGATCGTGCGGCTGAATCCTTACGATTAAACAATCAATGTGAAGAAGCAGCAAATCTGAGTGTGGCAACCGTGCATTGGCTACGCCACACAGGCATATCAGAAGATGTCCAAATTCGACCACGAGAGCATGTTCGTGACGATGCCGGCCATCGTTCAAGCATTACAACTGATCGTTACATTGACGTTGAATTACAAGCACGACATCGCTCTGCACGTCAAAAGACGATTGAACCCGAAACGTCTAAATAAGGCCATCAGTGTAACTCCCCACCACGTCATCCCGAACCCGAGCGCAGCGAGGGTGAGGGATCTCCTGTCTGGTGGCACAATTTTTAAAGAATCGATTGATAAAAGTCATTCCACTCTGGGTTCAATGCATTAATCAAATCATGCTTCTTTATCATGTTCGACCAATGCCTTAAGCTCCCTGTGTGTAGCGAATTCTTAATTACAACACAAATATTTCAAGTTCTAATGAATTTTGGATGATTTGTAGTATAATAATCGATATGATGAAATTAATAGCATTACTATCAAGTTATATTATTCTATGGCTGAGATTGCTTTGTCCCGGCGGTGTGCGTGCGATAGCTGCCGAAAATATTGCATTACGCCAACAGCTCATAACACTGTCTCGAGGGAAAAAGCGAGCACCCAGATTGACGTTTTTTGATAAAATCACATTGGGTATACTAACTACAATGATAAGTGCAAAACGATTGGCTCGGATTGCCATCATTTTAAAGCCAGCTACTTTACTAAAATTTCATAAGGCATTAGTAAATCGTAAATACCGCTTACTATTTTCAAATAAATTGCCAAAAAAATCTGGGCCAAAGGGCCCGGATCAAACCATTGTTAATTTAATTATAGAAATGAAACAACGTAATCCAAGCTATGGATACAGACGAATTGCTATGCAAATCTCAAATACATTTGGTATTATCCTTGATAAGGATGTTGTTCGGCGAATTTTAAGTCGACACTTTAAACGTAACCCTTCAGACGCAGGGCCATCATGGCTAACATTTATTGGCCATATGAAGGACAGTCTTTGGTCGATTGATTTATTTCGCACGGAATCAATTCACCTGAAAACCCACTGGGTTATTGTGGTTCTAGATCAATTTACGCGTCGCATTATTGGTTTTTCAACTCATAAGGGTTCCGTGACGGGTATTGACTTATGCTGTATGTTTAACAAAATTATCAATAGAAGAGATCTTCCTAAATATTTAAGTTCAGACAACGATCCACTTTTTCATTTTCATCGATGGAAGGCAAATTTGCGTATACTAGATATTGAAGAAATCAAATCGGTACCGTATGCTCCAACATCACATCCTTTCATTGAACGATTGATTGGTACGATTAGGCGAGAGATACTGGATAAAACGTTTTATTGGCATGCAAATGATTTGCAAAATAAGCTTGAATTATT
>CANNJI010000099.1 GCA_947504875.1 Legionellaceae bacterium | reverse complement strand
GTTTGAGTGACGATCTAACAAATAACTTCACAACCCGTACTCTAGAGGGACCAGCAAGTGCACGCGTTAGTTCATATTTTAATTTTCAAACTACAGATTTAATTACTCACCGTTATTTCCAAAGTGAATTTTTAGATAATGTTCAATTTTCAAGATATTATGGTATTAAAGCAACTCAATGGAAAAAAGGTTTTATTGCTACATATCAAGGAAAGTACGCTACACAGCCACTAACGCGCTCAAATGATGTCAAATTTGCTGCAAACTATTTTGGTATAGGCCCGCGAATAGGCATGGGTTCTAGTTGGGATCTGGTTAGATACTTTAGTCTCATGGGTGATGTTTCTGCATCACTGTTAGGAGGTTCGTATCACACGACATTTAATGAGAATTATAATGGTGTTGGGTCATATTCAGGTAACTACCGTACAGTTGCTTGGGGTGCGTTAGTGGTAGGGTCTAATTTAGCGGTTGCTACTCATTTTGATTTCAGTAATGGTAGTATTTTAGGGGTGCAAGGCGGGATTAACACAGAGCAGTATTGGAGCTCAGGTGCTAAGAATGATCTGGGTTCTCAGAAGTCAGTAGCTAATAATATTGCTTTGCGCGATGTTTTTCTTAAGTTCAGTTATAATATCTAGATAGAGCTTCCACGGACGATATGATCACATGTTATCCGTGGAACAAGGTTTTTCAGGTACAATTGTTAATAATTCATAGACAATAAGTTCTATATTTTTTTGCAGCTGTTCAAATCTTAATTTTTATGGAGATGTATCAATGCAGTTTGGTTCGGTGAATCAAGGCCATGCATCGATTCATGTCAATACAGATCTTGTGAGAATACATCCTACAGCATTAATCGACCCTGGTGCAAAAATAAGTCCAGGTGTTAGTGTCGGCCCTTATTCAATTATTGGCAAACATGTTAGTATAGGTTTAGGCACTACAATTGCTGGGCATGTAACCATTGATGGATGGACGCACATAGGACAATACAACCAAATTGGCATTGGTTCTATCATTGGAGGCGATCCACAGGATCTCAAGTTTGATGGTGAAATGAGCAATGTGATTATCGGTGACAATAACATTATACGTGAATATGTAACCATAAACAGAGGGACATTAGGTGGTGGGGGCAAAACATCTATTGGTAATAATAATATGATTATGACCTCAGTCCATGTTGCACATGATGTGTCTATTGGTAATGATAATATCATTTCCAATGCAGTATTAGTCGGTGGCCATGTAGTGATCGAGGATTTTGTAACTGTTGGGGCGCACTGTGGTCTTCATCAGTTTATTAAGATAGGCCGAATGTCTATGTTAGGAGCGCTTAGCCTAATTACTAAAGACGTGTTACCTTTTGCATTGGTAAGTGGAAACCCAGCGAAACGTTATGGTGTAAATATTGAACGTTTGCGAAGAAACGGCTACTCCGCTCTAGCGCGGAGTCATATTAAAAGTGCATGTAACATAATATACCATAATGGACTTATGGTGGCTGAAGTTATTGAACAGATTATAAAAGAGTTTCATGATAATCCAGATGTTATGCATATTGTTAGATTTCTCAAGCATTCTACGCGCGGGGTTTATCGTTAGTTTTATTGATTAAGGTATTTAATGTTTTCTAGAAAATTCTCCAATCCATGCGGTCCATTTAGTTTATCTTATTTAGCGCAAATTGCAGATGCCTATGTATATAATGATAATGGTAGTTCATTTGTAGTTAGTAATGTTACCTCTCTTACAGAAGCTCAATCAGATAGTATAAGTATGCTGAATAACAAAAAATATATTGGTTCTTTGAAGCAATCCTTAGCCGGGGCTTGTATTGTTGAGCCAGCAAATATTGTGCACGCTCCTAAATCCATGTATTTATTGGTACATAAAAATCCTTACAAAGCTTATGCATTAATTGCTCAGGCATTTTACCCAGAACAACAATCAACTAATTTTATTGATTCTTCTGCTTATTGCGCTCCGTCTGCGACTATAGGAGCTGATTGTTTTATAGCGCATGGAGCATATATTGGGGACAATGTAACTATTGGTGATCGTTGCAGTATAGGGGTAAATACTTATATAGGAAGTAATGTGGTTATAGGACATGAATGCCGTCTTGAGAGCCATGTTAGTATCAGTAATACTATTATGGGTAATAATGTTTTGATTTACCCTGGGGCACGAATTGGACAGGATGGTTTTGGGTTTGCAAGTGACGTCGAAGGTCATTATAAGATACCTCATCAGGGTGGAGTCATAATAGGGGATAATGTTTCTATTGGTGCCAACACATGTATTGATAGAGGCAGCTTAAAGAATACTGAGATAGGAGATTGGTGTCGTATAGATAATTTGGTACAGATTGGTCATAATGTGGTTGTAGGTAGAGGGAGTATCCTCTGTGGTCAGACGGGGATCGCTGGCAGTAGCACTCTGGGTGAATTTGTAACTGCAGGTGGGCAAGTTGGGATTAGTGGGCATATAACAATCGGCTCATACAGCACAATTCTGGTTGGCTCGACAGTAGTAAAAACAATTGCACCAGGATCTAGAGTCGGCGGGTATCCAGCGATACCTTATAGAGATTGGCATAAACAAACTGCATTATTGAAAAGAGCCATATCAAATATTAATACCAAGCAAATTAAGGATAGCTAATCCAGCTGTGATAATAAGAATTTTTACTTAGGTTATAGTTACTTCTAGTGTATTTTGCATGGTTGATCTTTTCATGATTCAAGAGCCGCCACAACACTGCCAGTGGTTACCTTAATCGTCTTGTTTGATCGCCAGCACATAGCAGGTGATTAAAATATCACTGGATTAATATATCAGTTAAGATCTATATTCTTCGAGAGATTACAACACCTTTCTTGACAAGCAACGAGTTTGTGCGAAGATTGCTAGTCTTAATTTCATTGATTTTTTTAATAGGTTATGTATGTCAATATTAAGTCCTGACTTTTCATTAGCTCGCGTATTAGTTCTTGGCGATTTAATTTTAGACAAATATTGGCATGGTTCCGCAGTAAAGATATCTGAAGAGGCTCCGGTATCTGTGTTGAAAATAGAAAATCATGAAAATCGAGCAGGAGGAGCAGCAAATGTCGCCTTAAATATTGCTTCACTCGGAGCTCATGCGGTTCTTCTTGGTCTGGTAGGTGAGGACGATGCTGCGACTCAACTTAAAGATAGTTTAAATATTGACGGTATTGAACTCCATTTGTTACCTGTCGTTGAAAAAAGAACTATTACAAAGCTACGTATTATTAATCGATACCATCAGGTTGTTCGTTTGGATTTTGAGGATAAATTTGATGATAAACATCAGAATGATTTACTAGAAATTTTTTTAAATCGACTTGATGAGATAGATATTGTGGTTTTATCCGATTATGCAAAAGGAACCCTGAATAATCCGCAAGCATTTATTCAAGAAGCTAAATTACGCAACATATGCATTATTGTTGATCCAAAGTCAAATGACTTTGAAATTTATCGTGGAGCAACTATTGTAACGCCTAACCTTAAAGAATTTGAATCTTTTGTTGGAACATGTCTGGATTATACGACATTAATTGCAAAAGCAATATTGACTTGTAAAAACTTTGACATCCAAGCGATCTTAATCACGCTAGGCAAGGATGGCATGATCTTAGTCGGGCAAGGTTTTGAGCCAGTTATTTTTCCTACAGAGGTATCTAGGGTATCGGATGTAACCGGCGCCGGTGATACTGTTGTTGCTGTGCTGGCTAGCGCGTTAGCGATAAAAAAAAGACTTAAAGATGCAGTTCACTTCGCTAATTTAGCAGCAGGAATATGTGTAGAGAAATTTGGTACAGCATCAGTCACTGCAAAAGAATTAACAGAAGCCATTTATAAAAAATCTTGCAGCAAGGATGGATGTGTTTCTGAGGAGGAGTTAATTCATTTGGTGCAACAATCAAAAATAGCCGGGCAACGGATTGTCATGACTAACGGATGTTTCGATGTAATGCATGCCGGTCATATTGGATTCTTAAATAAAGCCAAAGAATTGGGTGAAAGACTAATTGTTGCAGTGAATGATGATAGTTCCGTACGATCTCTTAAGGGCGCCAATCGCCCATTTAATTCATTGAAAGACAGAATGCTAATGTTAGATTCTTTAAAAAGTGTGGATTGGGTTATACCATTTTCTGAAATAACACCCGAGCGTTTAATTAAAAGTATCTGCCCTGATATTTTAGTTAAAGGCAGTGACTATAGTATTAATGACATTGCTGGAGGAGAATATGTCATAAAAAATGGTGGGGAAGTCAAAACCATTGATATTGTGTGTGGTTATTCTACCACAGCGCTGATCAAGAAAATTCAATCCACCATTATATCCAGTAATAATGAATCATTAATCAACTAATCTCCTAAGGATCATGGCATGGTTATAGTAACTGGTGGCGCTGGTTTTATAGGTAGCAACTTGGTTAAACAGTTAAATTTACGCGGAATAAATGATATTTTGGTCATTGATAATTTAACAAACGGGCGTAAATTTACTAATCTTAGTGGACTAGATTTTGTTGACTACATTGATAAAGATGATTTTTTGGAGTGCCTTTGTAAAAAAGATTTTTATCCAAATATAGATGCTATTTTTCATCAGGGTGCTTGCTCCAATACCATTGAATGGAATGGCCGCTATATGATGGATACAAATTACTCTTATTCAAAACATCTTCTAAATAAATGTCTTGAATTAAGCATACCTTTTATTTATGCATCTTCTGCATCCGTTTATGGTAATAATCCAGTTAGTATTGAGTCACGTGAACATGAAAAGCCCCTTAATATGTACGCTTTTTCAAAATTTCAATTTGATCAGTACGTACGGACTATAATGCCCCAAAAATCACAAATCGTTGGCCTGAGATATTTCAATGTATATGGCCCAGGTGAAGCGCATAAAGAAAGTATGGCCAGTGTGATGTGGCATTTTCACAAGCAATTAATGGCATCAAATACTATTAGTTTATTTAAAGGTTATTCTGGCTACAAAGATGGTGAGCAGCTCCGAGATTTTATTTATGTTGAAGATGTAGTTAATGTTATTCTATGGATATATGATAATCCTCAAATATCTGGTATTTATAATTTAGGGACAGGCGAAGCGAAGAGTTTCAACGATGTTGCTAATTCCATGATCACATTTTATGGGCATGGCAGAATCCAATACATCCCCTTGCCACTTCATCTAAATGGAGTCTATCAAAGCTACACTCAAGCAAATATGACCAAATTAATAGAAAAAGGATATGATAATGATTTTACCCAATTACAAATTGGTATAGAACGTTATATGCGTTTTCTAGATTTATAGCGTTATTATTAGTTTTTTCTAAATGAGCAAGGGTGAGTAGTTACGTTTCTTTAATCATCTTTTCCATCGATTATAGGACCATATCCATTGTTCCGGGTGTTGTAAAATAAAAGACTCAATAGTTTTGCTGTAGTTTTGGGTATTCTTAATAATGGCGATACGTTTATCTGGATGTTCATACCATTTTATTTCCGGATGCAATTCCACTATGTGTTTATTATGTGAGACTCGATAAGTTATAATCGGCACTACAGGAACTTTCCAGTGATAGGCTAAACTTGCAATCGTAGTATAAGCATTTGCTTTAACGCCTAAAAAATCAATTTCACAAGTTGATTTTGCATGGCAGGTGGCGCCTTGGTCGACAGTGAAATATACAGCGCCATTTTCCGACAATGCTTTTTTGATACCTTTGATGGCATTAACGTCTCTGATAACCTTAAAGTTATTTTTTTCAAAACGTCCAAACAAGAATTTATCAATAAATGAATTTTTAAGTGACTTCCTTACCACATGAAATTGCCCAGCAAAATCATGATTAGATCCAGCGAATAATCCGGGTATTATTTCAAAGTTCCCCAGATGGGCGGTCAACAAAAATACTCCTCGACCTTTAATTGACGCATTAAGCAGGTGATCTATTCCTTGGACTTCAAGTCGCTTACTATAACTCCTTTTATTTGAAAATTCCGCTCGCAACAGCTCTGTTATAGACATAATTATATGGGAAAAATATGCCTTACAGAGGTGTTTTTGCTCCTTTAAAGTCATTGAGTTTTTAAAAACAAGGTCAATATTTTTCATGATTGTTGATTTATTTGACGAGCTTAGACGATAGATCAAAGATCCAAGCCAAGTTATTTGCATAGAGGATGTGGTTTTTTCAGGTTTTTTAATAGTCAATTAGAGTTTCCACCGTCGATGAAACCAATACCATTGTTCTGGATGGGCTAAAATGTTTTTTTCTAAGACTTGGTTGTAGATCAGGGTGTTTTGGTAAATAGCTTCTTCACTGGATGGATAATCAATCCATTCTAATGGCTGAGAAAATTCAAATACATGATGGCCAATTTTGTCTCTGTATGTAATTGCTGGGACTACCGGCGCTTTAGTCAGCAGTGCTATGGCGGCAAGACTGCTGTAAGTTCCTGCTTTTTTTCCGAAAAATTCCACAGGAATTCCTTCTTTAGATTCAACTGATGCGTGTTGATCCAGCACAAAAAAAATGGCATGCTCTTTTTTAAGAAGATTTAATGATTTTTTTAATGCTCCTTTCTTTAGAATAATATTAATACCGGCATTTTCAAAATTTTTAAATAGCAATTTTTTGATAAATATATTACTTATAGGTTTACGAATAAAATTAAACTTATTTTTATACATGGTGATTTTTGGTAGTATTTTAGCACAGGCAACCTCCCAATTACCAATATGTGGCGCTAATAATAGTACCCCCTTGCCTTTGGATGCTGCTTGTAACAAATATTCTAATCCTAGAATCTCATTCATGATAGCCGACCTTGGGCTGGTGAATTCTTTAATGGACCTTGCGATATGAGAATAAAACGATATGATTAACCGTTGTTTCTCATTATGAGAAATAGTGTTTTTATACACAATGTTTATATTATTTTGGATTATTTTTTTTCTAAAAGGCATACAATAATAAAAAAACAAACCTATATAATTAATAGGTAATGTACTTAAGTCGTTAATTTTTTCAGGCATTTTATAGACCATAATTATTAATATATTACGATACTATGTATCGTAAAGACCAATATACACATTGTACACTAACTATCGTTAAATGTTCCTGTCCCGCACAATTGTCCAGACTGGATGACGTGGGGAGCTACTTGATTTTTTAAAAAGTTATTTAGATTTTCCTCCATTTATATGCCAAGATCAACCTCAATTGAGTTTGGGAACATAATTTAGCCACATTAATTTATCAACTCTGTTGCGCTTTACTTTTTCATTAGCGATTATTTTTATTTTCAATTGGGAGAACATGACTTGTCAGTAAATCGCATCATTCGTATCGCTGTTGTTGTTGGTGAAGCATCAGGTGATTTTTTGGGTGCGGGTTTGATAGCCGCATTAAAAAAACAAATAAAGAACGTTGAATTTTACGGCATTGGTGGCCCGCAAATGATCAATGAAGGATTCAACACCATGGTTTCTATGGAACGTTTATCCGTTATGGGAATCACTGATGTATTATGGCGCTATCCTGAGCTATATAGAATTCGCCAAAAATTGATTCGTGAGCTTACCGCCAATCCACCAGATCTATTTATAGGCATTGATTACCAGGATTTCAATATATATGTCGAAACAAAATTAAAACAATGCGGTATAAAAACAGTACAATATGTGAGCCCAAAAATATGGGCTTGGCGTCAGAAGCGAGTATTTGCGGTAAAAAATGCTGTGGACTTAATGCTAACTATCTTTCCTTTCGAAAATGAATTATATCAAAATCATCATGTGCCTAATCATTTTGTTGGTCACCCACTTGCGGACATTATTCCGTTGGCTAATGATTTATATGCGAGTAAAAAATCTTTAGGATATAAAACTGATGATGTTGTTATTGCTGTACTACCTGGTAGTCGCATGGGTGAGTTGCGCCATATGGTGCCGCTTTTTATAGAGATTATTAAAAAAGTTCATTTGCAACGACCAAAAATAAGTTTTATTGTACCAATGGTAAGTGTTGAACTAAAAGATTTTTTTGAACATCAAAATCGTCAAAATTTAAGTGGTGCCGATGTTAAAGTAGTTATTGGTCATGCCCACGAAGCAATGGCTGCTGCAGATTTAGTGCTAGTCAAATCTGGTACGGCTACACTTGAGGCGATGTTATTAAAGCGTCCGATGGTGGTTGTGTGGAAAATGGGGGCTCTAAGCCATGCAATTGTGAGCCCCAAAATTAAAATACCGTTTATTTCACTACCTAACATATTAGCGAACCAAGCACTGGTGCCAGAATTCATACAAAAAAATGCATGTTCAAATAAAATCACAGAAATTATATTTACGTTATTGGATGATGTTGGATCTGCAAAAAAATTACAAACAGCGTTTGAAGAAATTCACCATCAGTTGAAACAAGATGCGAATGAAAAAGCAGCAATGGCAGTGTTAGCATTGATTTAGCTAGTACACTGTTATAAATTTTGTAGTTGATTATTATGGGCTTGTAGGCAATGATAAGACCGCAGCTTGTCAGCTTTATCCAGAAGAATAAAGTGTTGGACGTCGGTAGAAATGGTGAACAGTTACTCTCACAATCGACACGCATATACGAAATACTAATGTAAAATAAGGCTTTGGTAATGGATTTTGGAACAAGAAACTTAGGTTTTAATTAAATGTAAAGTGGTTGCAATGAAGCATTGATTGTTGAGTGGATCGAATAAATATGAATTCTTATAGTAGTAATTGGAGTCGATTAATACATATACTGCTCGTGGTAGTGAATGGTCGCAAGTTTAAAATAAAAAATTATTCCTGT
>CANNJI010000098.1 GCA_947504875.1 Legionellaceae bacterium | reverse complement strand
GATAGTCAGTATAAATATCAAGCATGTCCATGCTCGGTTCCTCCTTAAAAGCAGGAGGGAGATTTTAATGAATTTTAGTTATGAAGCAAGGAGCCGTGCGTAAGGTGAGTAATTATGAATCTAGGATAGCTGCTCCTTTGATGAGCCGGTTTTTATTGAAAATTTATGTCCCGCCATTTACTCCTCAGCAAAGAGGCGAATTGTTTAAATCCATGTTGCAAAAAGAGCTGGGTAACACAGCCAATGTTCAATTGGACCAGGAATTGCATGAAGAGATACAAAACTCGTGCTTAAGGCTAGGGGAAGCGAGTACTGGCTTGTCCGTGCGAGACATTAATAATTCACTTGTGATTTTCTTTGGGGATTTAAGAGTAAAACAAGAAAGAAATCCAGGATCGATTTTGTGCGTTACTTTATCACAATTGTTGACTAAAATAACGCCTAAGCCAATTGCATCGGTTTCCGTTGGAAGGGGAAGAGACGCGTTGTTTGCGCTGAATTCTGCGATGGCTGGTGGTTCATCTTTGCAATCATCGGCGATGCAAGGATTAAGTTAATAGGATAAATAAACACGTCCTCTATGAGGCTTGTGAGCAGCTCCAAAAATGCTAAACAAGCCCCATAAAAATCCATTTAAAGTCTGATTATTTTGATAACCAGACTTATGTATAATATAGTATTCGGGGCGAAAAAAAGACCGGTCACGTAAAAATTCACCGGCATCATTACGAGGTGGCTGTTCTTGAAAGTTTACGGGAAAAACTGCGTTATAGGCCTAGGGCTCCGGAACTCGCGCCCTGACGCAAAAAATTAGATAAGTAAACTCTGATGATCTGTATCAGTTAATGTATTTTGGTTATTTTCAGGATGTCTTGAGCGAGATTCTCTACGGCATTCAAAAAGTCCGAGCTGAGATTGTAAAAGATATTTTTTCTTTTCGGAGAGAAAAAAACAATCCGTTAATAAAAGGATTGCTGCGCAGCATACTGCAGTAGAGGCAAGACATACTCCGATCAAAAAGTAATTGGGTAGTAATAAGACACCACATACACCCACAACTAATAAACCAAATAAAAATATTGAATTTATTTGGTTATTTGGATTAGATAATACAAGCAAATTATGTAAAATAGAGCGTTTTACTTTATCATATTCTTGTACTACATTTTGATCAGGATGAGACAGTAGCAAATCATCTAAATCAGGCCAATTTGATGTTAAAACATACATTCTAAATCCAAGATTTTTAACCGGCAGAGCAGCGAGAAGATCTGGATTTCGTCTATTCTCATCAAATAGAAATGTTACAGCAATAACCTGTAGGACTCTTTTTGTTTATCTTCTAATGTACAATATATTATTGGATCTTGTTGTAATTTAATGTATAAATTCTCTGTTTTAGCTCTCATTTTGTATTTTCCTAAAAATATTCAACTACCATAGTTCTCTAACTATTTTTGAACATGTCATAAAAACAACCTATAATCTAGTCCGAAAAGCTCTGCGATTCGTTTCGCAAGCTCTTTACCAATAACACGCTTCCTATTCTCCATAGCAGAAAGATTGGTTTGGCTGATATTCAATTTTTTAGCAAATTCAATTTGGCTTAATCCCTCTCGATATCTTAGGCCTTTTAATAATACGCCTGGTTCACCAGCTTTTTGAGTCAAATCTCTAAATAGATCATCAATCGAGACATACTGATCATCAGACTTGACTTTGTAACGTTCCATTACTTCAATGGGAACTGCATAAAGTCCTCCATGCCAGGATATTTTTGCAACATCATCAGTATGGTGCTTTTTCATGAGTGCCGACATAATATATCTCCGTAATTTTTAGTTTTTTATCGAGAACTTCCCAACAGCATACATAAGTTGGACGTCCTTTGCTTAGATGACAATGGCGTTTATCTCCGGGCATACCTTGTAACTTGCTGTAATTTTCCCAACCACCACCAGTCGTTGGGCCGTGTTGTTCAAGATCTCGAATCAATAATAACATCACAGACTGAACTGACTTTGGAAGTTGTAATATTTTTTTCCCAACTTTGGTTGGTATTATTATTTTCCAGCTCATGGTGATATTTTATATCCTTTATTGATATATATCAAGTTTTGATAATTTATAGCTCACATTTCGCAGCAAGAAGATGATAAATTTTAAATAACCCGAGTTGGCCATATAAAGTACAGTATTTTTCACAACCCTTTGATGGTCTTTTTCAATCTATTTGTGTACACTCCTGCGCATTAATATACATGCATATGGATTTGTGTTGTGATACTAAAAGCAGATGATGTTCGTGGTCAAGTCCTAGATCATTTAGGTATAGTTGCTTCGGTAATTGATCGCTTGAAATTGGTGGAGAAAATTGATTCACGTATTCCTGTTTCCAAGCATAAAGGCGCAAAAGTAACAATGGGGCAACGTGTCGCCGCTATGATTTTAAATGGTTTGGGCTTTACTGACGATCGCTTATATTTATTTCCTGATTTTTTAAAAAACAAGCCCGTAGAACGTCTACTGGGAAAAGGTTTAACGGCTTCTGATTTTAATGACGATGCAACAGGTCGTTGCCTTGATAGCATCACGGATTATGGAACAACGCCATTCTTTACAGAAATAGCCTTTGAAATCGGTATGGCAGAAAATCTACTGGGACCCAGTGCACATTTTGATACAACATCATTGAATGTATTTGGTGAGTATGATGTCGATTTACCAGTTAAGACACAATCATCAGAGGATAATGAGATCCCTTTTGCGATTACCTACGGCCACTCAAAAGATCATCGGCCGGATTTAAAACAAATGATTCTCACTCTTGCAACAACCGGCCCCGGGTTCCCTGTTTGGATGGAAGCTCATAGTGGGAATGCATCAGATAAAACCATATTACAAGCTGGTGCTAATCGAATGCGCGCATTTTGCAAACAGCTTAAGGCAGCGCCTTCTTTTCTTTATGTTGGCGATAGTGCTTTTTATGAACGTTGCGTTAAAGAGTGTGTCGAGTTCAAATGGCTGTCACGAGTGCCTGAACGATTGAATGAAACAAAAAAATGGGTTGTCATGCCAGATGATAAGTTTACATGGACTGCACTTAATGACGGTTATAAAATGACGCCTTTACCTGAAGCCAGCTATGGTGATGTTGAACAGCGCTGGATTATGATTCACTCGGAAAAAGCAGCTTTCCGGGAAGGTAAAACATTGGAAAAGAACATTCAGAAGGAGAAAGCTGTCACTGAAAAAATGTTGTGGCATCTAGGGAATAAAGTTTTTAAATGCGCGCATGATGCAGAAACAGCGTTGCACAAAGAGATAAAAAAAATTAAATATCATTTAGTTACTTGGGAAATTGAGCCGATTGAAAAACATACAGGCCGCGGTCGTCCAAAACAAGATGCAGCCCAAGTGACGGTAGGTTTTAGTATAAAAAGCACTATTGAGCAGGATACAAATCAAATTGAATTGATCAAGCGAAGCAAAGGCAGATTTGTCCTCGCATCAAATGAGGTGGATGAAAGCAAATTACCAGCAATCAATTTTTTATCGGAATACAAAAAACAGTATAAAACAGAACAGGGGTTTGCCTTTATAAAAGGCGATACGTTTGAGGTATCCTCTATCTTTTTGAAGAAACCATCGCGAATTCAGTCCTTAATGGTGGTTATGACACTGTGCCTTATGGTTTATAGCTTTGCTCAACACCATTTGCGCCAAGCGTTAACAGAGGCAAATGACAGTATTCCGGACCAACTGAAAAAACCGACTCAAAAACCAACCATGGCTTGGGCCTTTCGGTTATTTCAAGGTATTCAAGTATGGCTTATTCCTTCTGGTAACACCGTTCAGGAATTGGTCGTTAATTTAAATGCAATAACCAAACGTGTTATCGGCTATTTTGGATCTACAGCAGAAGAGATTTATGCCTTAAGCGGATAATGAATTTTTTAACGACATTGAAGTGATTAAATGAATCAAAATAAATTGGGAAGAAATGAGCTTTGTTGCTGCGGCAGTGGTAAAAAATACAAACGGTGCTGCTTGTTGAATGAGCAGAAACTTCCTCAGAAAAGAACAACAATTAGCCCTGTTGCACAGCAAGAAAGTGCGAGGCGACTGGTAAGTCGAGCTAAAGAGCATATAGGCGATGATGGTACGATATTAATAGATGGCTTAGAGTTAAAAATGTCTGGCGTCATTTTGGATCTTGCTGATTTTCTTTTAAAAGCAGCAAAAACCAAATCCCAACACGAATCAGCAATTGCTCTTACCTGCATCGCATGGAATATTGCAGTGTTAGGTCCGGAGCATTGGCAGAGAAGTTGGGACGCATTTAGTAACAAAACAGACGGTGTTGACTTCAAAGATGATATTGATGACATCATAAATGCCCTTATTGTGAAAAAAAGGCTTAAGTACGATCACATTGCTAGGGTTATCATTGATTATGATTTGTTAATGAATAAAAACGATATTCATTTAACGATAATGAGTGTGGTGTCGGAGGACGAGGTATCTAAATCGAAAGTATTGGCATAAAAAAATACAACATCAGTTTAATGAAATGTTTTTATGGGTTCTGCTGCGGAATGTGAGCTATAGTTTAAGCAATGGCTTTGTTTGCTGGGATATAAGGGATAATACCTGCATTATAAGCTTGCTCCTGGATTTCATAGGTAGCTCTTCTGGCATCGATAATAAAACCATTCACCATGATCATCCATACCATCGGGTTATTATCCAAATTACTGCGTAAAGTCCATCGAGGATCCAATTGTCTCATCTTAAACATGTCACGTATCGATTTACTTTTTGCACCTATCGTATTTTGCGATAACCCAAACCAATCTGCTAACGCTTTGGATGAAAGATATGGGCATTGAGATTTATCAAATAAAAAATTTATCGTCCCCAATGCATGTATGACGCCTGAGGCCCAAGTATTACTTCGGCCAGATAGTAAAGGAGAAGGTCTCTTTCTTGCCAATTTTGTTGTTAGCTCTTGAGCCAACTCGTAGTACTCCTCATTTAAGTGTTCTTTGCATAAATTATTAACAATGTTCATTATTTCAGTAAATTGATCTTGAGTAGTCTCAGGGAGGTTGAGTATTTTTTTATTCTTCATAGCTGGTTCCTATTTGAAATTTGTGGTTGATATTATCACCGGATTTAGATAAATTACAATCACAAATTTATAGAAAAATGCCGTTTGAGTTCCGACTCTGGCTATTCTAGGAACTGATAAAATTGAGAGAATTATGTTATCAAACGAAGCATGGAATTTAACATCGGAAGAAATGGACTTCATCAAAACGAAACAGATCAAAAAACGACTGGCTTTTGCTTTGTTATTTAAATCATATCAAGATAACCACGAGTTTATCGATGACTTAACAAAGCTACCGCGTAATGTTGTCAAAAAAATAGCGCGCATACTGAATGTATCTCCCACTATAGGTAAAATATCTTCAAGGACTTATGACAATCATGTTTCTTCAATAAGAAAATATTTTAAAACATCCTTTTCGACAAAAGAGCACTACAAGGAATTGACTCTGTGGATTAGATGTCAGGTGTTGCCCACTCAGTTTTTAAGTAAAGAAGAAATCAAATCATTGATTACCCAACGTCTAAAAAAATTGAGCATTGAGCCCCTGAAAGAAAAAACAATGGATCGTATTATTGTTAATGCAATGAACGCTTATGAAGCTGATTTATTTTTATCGCTAAAGAACAGCCTATCATCGGAAGCCGAAGCGCAACTCAATGGGTTATTGTTACTTTATAAAGAAGGCCTATCTTATTTAGGTTGGGTTAGTAAAGACATTAATAATCCATCGCTTGATTCCATATTGGAATTGCTAGAGCAATTAGCTATTTTAAATCGATTTCAATTTGATATAAAAGCTGTCAAATCCATCCCAAGGAAAAGGGTTCTTCACTATTCAGATGCATTTACTCGCTTGAACCCAAGTGATTTAAAACAGATGAGTGATGAAAAGCGATACGCGCATTTGCTTTTATATGTATTTACTAGAAAAGAGCAACTAATTGATAAGATCATTGACATGTTTAATCGTATAATTCGTAATGTCATTCATAAGTCAGAAAAACGTGTTGTTAAACAACTTATCAGAGATGTAAAAAAAGTTTATGGAAAGGACACTATCCTCTTTCATATTGCCGAAGCTTGTTTGGATCAGCCAGATGGGACGATACGGGATAACATTTTTCCTATTGTCGGCCAGGAAAAGTTAAAAAATATCATTGCAGAATATAAGAAAAAAGGACCCAAATACCAAAGCCTCTTGCATCAACAAATCCGAAGTTCTTATGCAAGCCATTACCGACGCATGATACAGCCTCTGCTTGAAAACATTATTTTTCGATCTAATAATCAAGAACATCAACCTATACTTGATGCCTTAACATTGATCAAAAAATACTTTGAAAGTAATAAAACTTTTTTCCCAGATGATGAATTAGTGCCACTAGATTGTTTGCCTGAAAAATGGAGAAAACGTATTGTTGACAGCAATACTGGTAAAATTAAACGTATTTGTTATGAGGTATACATATTAAAAAGACTAGCAGATCGCCTTAGGTGCCGTGAAATATGGGTTGAAAACTCTTTTAAGCATAGAAATCCCGATGAAGATTTTCCTAAGGATTTTGAAGATAATACAGAAGATCAATTTGATATTTTGTCTCTGCCCACCGAATCAGACGAATTTATTGTGCAGTTAAAAAAAATATTCGCAGATGCTTTATCTGCATTAAACGACAGTATCCCCACAAATAGAACCGTACGAATAAACCCTCAAAATGGTGGAAGGATCATTGTAACGCCGCTTACACCACAAGCAGAGTCAAAAAACGTGGCGATTATAAAAAAACATCTGCAAGAAAAATGGGAGGGAACAAATTTAATCGATATGTTTAAAGAGGCGGATTTGATGAATCATTTTACCAATGATTTTGTATCTTATGGCGAGAAAACGTATTTAAAGGCGCAAGAAATTTCAGAAAGAATTTTATTGGCTATCTATGGGTTGGGGACAAATGTTGGGTTAAAACATATGTGCAGCGGTAATCCTCATATCAGTTATCATCAACTTAGACATATCAAAGATTATTTTATCTCTTCTGACAACTTAAAACATGCACTGACTAAAGTCGCCAATGCATTATTTGAAATTAGATTAAAAGAAATATGGGGGGAAATACCCATTGCTGTTGGAAGTGACTCAACTCAGTTTTCAGCTTACTTTCAAAATCTAATATCCGAATATCATAACCGTTATGGCGGCCGAGGTGTTATGATTTATTGGCATGTAGAAAAAAATGCTTGTTGTATTCATTCCCAATTGAAAAGTGTTTCAAGCTCTGAAGTTGCCGCAATGATTGAAGGTGTTCTTAGGCATTGTACGGAAATGTCTGTTCAGAAAAACTATGTAGATACGCATGGCCAAAGCGAAATAGGATTTGCATTTTCATATCTCCTTGGTTTCTCGCTAATGCCACGCTTGGCAAATTTGAACAAGCAAAAACTAGCTCAATGCGAAATTGGAGATTATCAACGCTATAAAAATTTACAACCTATTTTCGGTGACTCTATTAATTGGCAATTAATTAAAGAACAATACAGCCAAATAGTAAAATACACCGCTGCAATGAAGGCAGGACATGCAGATCCAGAGTCCATTCTTAGAAGATTTAATCAAAACAATCTTAAGCACCCTACTTACATGGCATTGTCTCAATTGGGTAAAGTCATAAAAACGATTTTTATCTGCAATTACTTAATGCATGAGTCTATGAGACAAGAAATCCAAGAGGGATTAAATGTCGTAGAGCTTTGGAATGGTGTCAGTAAGTTTATTTTTTACGGTCGAGCGGGTGAAATCTCATCCAACCATGAGAAAGCACAAACATTATCTGTGCAATCTTTACACTTATTACAGCTTTCAATGGTCTATATCAATACGGTAATGATTCAACAAATTATAGAAGAGCATAATTTGAAGGACATACTGACAATAGAAGACAAGCGAGCATTAACTCCTTTGATTTATGAGCACGTAAACCCCTATGGATTATTTCCTCTGGACTTGTCTGTTCGATTACCACATCTTGACTATAGGATGGCTGCATAATGGAAAAAATATCAGCCAAAAAAATGGCTCAAAAAGTATCAAGTCTGCTTAAAACTCAAAACCCAAATTATGACTATCTACGGGATGTTTTCAGATTTGCTAGGCAAAATCTTAATGTTGAAGTGACAACAACACCAAAACGCTTGCCGTATGTTCCAACCGAGGATGAAATTAAACTTTTTTACAAGTCGGTTTGGGAGTCTAATGATATGTTGCATATGCTTATCATCAAGGTGCTGCTTTATACTGGCGTAAGAGTCAGTGAGTTAGTAAATATCCAATTATGTGATATCGATTTAACCAATTGCAGAATTAAAATAAATCAAGGAAAAGGCAAAAAAGATAGAGTTGTACCTTTTTCGCCAGTCTTTAAAGAGACATTGGCGATCCATATAAAGCATTATAAAAATGAGAATAGATTGTATTTATTTGAATCAGGTTTTCGTCGTAACTATACCGATCGAGGAGTTAGGAAGATCCTTATGCGATATACTAAGCATGCTGGTATTGAAAGGTCGATATCACCACATAAATTAAGACATTTTTTGTTTACTTGGCTAAAGACAAAGAATATAGACGATGCTTTTATTCAACCCTACTCAGGACATGTTAAAAGAGATTCTCTTGAAATTTATTCTAAGCTAAGTTTGGCTAACGCACAGGATAAATATAACGATGTTATTGGGGATTTTCCTGTATGATGCCCTTAGTTTTGCGTCAGGGCGCGAGTTCCGGAGCCCTAGGCCTGTTTAGTCGTGACCTGATCCGACTACCTAATGGAACTAATTCATCGCGTCGTAATTTGTCATTCAAGCGTTGATCACCAGCAAGTACAATGCTGAGTAATAGACGAGAATCAAGCTG
>CANNJI010000097.1 GCA_947504875.1 Legionellaceae bacterium | reverse complement strand
GTCTATAGGGATAGTGCTAATTGCCTTGTTGGCGTATGCCTTAGTTAATCAAGCTAATGGTTTGAGTAATGCTATTCCAACTCTTGGCGCATTAGCATTAGGCTCGCAGCGATTGCTTCCTACGCTTCAGCAAGCCTATGCGGCCTGGTCTAATATAAAAGGCTATCAAATTTCATTGCAAGATACGATTGAGCTACTCAACCAGCCTTTACCAAAGTTTATTGGTGATTCTAATTCTAAGCCTATAAAGTTTGAACGAAATATCCAACTGAAAGATGTTGGATTTAGTTACCTTTCTCAAAACCCACAAATTCTAAAATCTATTAACTTATCAATTGATAAGGGTGCTCGGGTTGGTTTCATTGGATCAACCGGCAGTGGCAAGAGCACATTGCTTGATATTGTGATGGGCTTGTTAATCCCCATTAGCGTACTTATGTTACTTAATGAGGCAACTATTATGGATTTAGGAAGTTAGATGATTTTTGTAGTCATTAAAAATCTTTTGCCCTTATTCTCACACAAGGAGCGGCGACAGGCGTTATGGATACTCTCTGCAATAACCTTGGGAGCTCTCATTGATGTCTTGGGAATTGCTTCACTATTCCCATACATGACGGTCGTCTCTAAAAAAGACTTAATTGATACAAATTATTTTTTAAGAAAAATCTATACCTTAATGAGCTTTGATAACAAGGAGGATTTTCTTCTTGTTTTGGGCATTGCGGTTTTCTTAATTTTTATTTTCGCACAAACCTTGAAAATTGTTATTGTCCACCTCCAGCTTAAGTTTAGTCTGATGAGAGAGTTCACCATAAGTCGTGGGCTCTTAACAAAGTACCTGGGGCAGGATTATGACTGGTATTTGAATGCTAACGCATCAAACTTGTCTTCCAAATTATTATCTGAAGTTAATCAGGTTGTCTATCAGGCAATCTTGCCCTTGATGGTTTTGATTTCAAACGCGGTCGTTTCAGTATTGATATTTATTGTACTGCTTTTGGCTGACCCTGTTCTTGCGTTAACAGTATTCTCTGTGCTGTCCTTTTCATATTTAACTATTTATCAATTTGTAAAAAAATACATCAATCGTTGGGGAACAGAGCGACATGAGAGCAACCTGAAAAGATTTAGGGTGGTGTCGGATGTTTTTTCTGTCATTAAAGACGTTAAGCTTTACTCATTGGAAAGTTTTTATACAGCACAATATGAAACGCCTGCTCTAATATATGCTAAGAATCAGGCTTCATCTCAGTCTGTGGCACAAATGCCTAGATATATTCTCGAAACGATTGCATTTGGAGGAATGTTTCTGGTTGTTTTGTATTCAATAACACTTAATCATGGATTAATTGGGGCTCTGCCCATTCTTGCGCTCTATGGTTTTGCTGGCTACAGGCTTATGCCTGCAATGCAACTGATTTATGTGAGCTGGACTCAAATAAAATTTATAGCGCCATCCTTAGTTGATATTTCCAAAGACTTTGAACTGCGCGTTAGTTTGCCTGAGGTAAAGAGATCTAATGATCTGAATTCAATACACTTAACCAATAAAATTAGCATTGAGAATTTAACATATTCGTACCCTGGAACTGAAAAAGACACAATCGAAAACGTTAACCTTATCATTAGGGCTAATAATACTGTTGGTATCGTTGGTAAAAGCGGCGCAGGCAAAACAACATTAATTGACATTGTCATGGGCCTATACTTTCCAAACTCTGGAAGAGTAATGGTTGATGAGGTCTTAATTGATCGTAATAATGTCGCGAATTGGCGTAATAATATTGGATATGTCCCACAGCAAATATACCTGCTGGATGATACGATTGCTAATAACATTGCTTTGGGAATGGACACGAGGGTAAAGGATCAATCTGAAATTGAGTCAGCTGCTATAGCTGCTAATATTCATGATTTCATTATAGAACTGCCTGATGGATACAACACGATAGTTGGCGATAGGGGCGTCAAGTTATCCGGTGGACAACGTCAGCGTATTGGGATTGCAAGGGCCTTATATAGGAAGCCACAAATTCTTTTTTTAGACGAAGCCACTAGTGCATTAGATAACTTGACGGAGTCAGCGGTCATGGAAGCCGTGCATAAGTTGAGTCATAAGTTAACTATCATTCTAGTCGCACATCGATTAACGACTGTTAAGTCCTGCGACCAAATTATCCTTATGGATACTGGTAAGATAGTTGATTCAGGAACTTATCAAGAATTGTTAAAAAGAAATCCCAGTTTTAAGTCGATGGTGGAAAGAGAAAATTGATAGATGTATAAAGTTAATAATAATTTAAAGCCGGTCGTTTTCATCTTAGACGTCGATGGGGTATTAACAAATGGCCAGTTTATTTACACCAAGGAAGGTAAGGTGATGAAAATATTTGGCCCAGATGATAATGATGCACTGTCATTGCTTGCAGAGAGTTTATATGTTCGATTTATAACTGGCGATAAAAAAGGTTTTGATATCTCAAAGAAACGTATTGTTGATGATATGGGCTTTGAGTTAGATCTGGTAAGTACGGTAAAGAGGTTGGAGTGGATATCTAATCTTTTTCCATTGAACCAAGTTATTTACATGGGAGACGGTATTTTTGATCACTATGTAATGAAAAAGGTTGCCTACGCAATTTCGCCAGCAAATGCAGATCAATCAGCAAAGCAAAATTCTGATTATGTGACGCTCAGATCCGGCGGCGACAGAGCTGTTGCAGAGGCATGCTTGCATATCATGGAGAAATTTTTTGATCCTTACAACCCTGATGAGCCGCCTGGGGCAAAAAAACTATCGGGAGAGTGGGCGGTATGATAGAACAAAAGCTTAAAAAATTACTTAATCACCGACGATGCACTTTGCTCGGAGTTGGTCCCATGAGCCTTAATTGTGTTGATGCAGCGATTGAGTTAGCTAACGACAATGAAATTCCTCTTCTTTTGATAGCAAGCCGTCGACAAGTTGATTCTGCAGAATTTGGTGGGGGTTATGTTAATAATTGGACTACGCAAGAGTTTTCTAATTACGTTTTTGATAAAGATAAAAAAGGGAAAGTATTGCTGGCACGGGACCATGGGGGGCCGTGGCAAAGTAATGTAGAAAAAGATCGTGGCTATGGTCTGAAAAAAGCTATGGAGTCTGCCAAATTGTCTTATAAGGCAGATATTGAATCTGGTTTTCAGGTGATACATATTGATCCGAGTGTCGACATTCATAGCAAACCTAGCGTTGATGAAGTCCTTGATCGAGTTTTTGAGTTGTATGAGTACTGCTGGTCTTATGCTCAAAGCTTAAATAAAGAAATTATTTTTGAAATTGGTACAGAAGAGCAAAGTGGCAGCACTAACACTCAAGAAGAGCTAGATTATACACTTAATTCTGTAACTCAATTTTGCACTAAAAATAGAATTCCTCAGCCAACATTTGTGGTCATTCAGTGTGGCACCCGAGTAATGGAGACTAAAAATGTTGGATCATTTGATTCTCCAATTAGGGTCGCAGATGAAATTCCTGCGGAAATTCAATTGCCGAAAATGATTGAGATATGTGATAAATATGGAATCCTCATGAAGGAACACAACACCGATTACCTGTCAGATGAGGCGCTGCAGTGGCATCCACGACTTGGTATACATGCTGCGAATGTTGCTCCTGAATTTGGTGTGGCTGAAACAAAAGCGCTGTTAAATATATTGGAAGTAAACAATTTAGACATTGAAGCTGAAGCGTTTCTAAAAATCGCCTTTGATTCCAGAAAATGGGAAAAGTGGATGTTGCCAGACACCATAGCTTCTGACAGGGATAGGGCTTTGATTGCGGGCCACTATGTATTTTCTAATCAGGATTGTATTGAACTCAAAAAGAGCGCTGCTAAAGCACTACTGAAAAAGGGTATCGACTTGGAAATTCAACTTAAGGATGAGGTTAAAAAAAGCATACTACGATATCTTCGAAACTTCCGTTTGGTGATCTAAATATGAAACGTATAGCTACAATAATTCTGAATCGCAATTTACCGGAAGTGACCGATAGTCTTGTCAATCACATCTCAAAGCACGATGGGGATGAAACAGACATTTTTGTTGTTGAAGCGGGATCTGATCCATCTAAGCTTTCTAAGAATTGTACCTGGTATGCAAATTGGCCTGATGCGGTTTCAAATGGCTTGAGATATTCTCGTGGAATGAATTATGGTTTGCTTCAGCTATTGGAAGCGGGGAAGTTTGAAAAATATGATGCCTTTTTTCTTCTTACAAATGATACGGAGTTTCAATCTGACCCAACAATTAAGCCATTGTTAGATATCTTGGACAAAAATCCTAGAGTAGGGATACTTTCGCCGTGCTCCGAACGATGGGGCGAGAGATTTCTATTGGAGGGCATAACTACCAAGTATTTTTGGTTTATTCATAATAATGCTTATTTATTGCGACGTGAGTTTATAGAGTCTATCTGCATGAAAGTTAATCCTACTTTTATGAATTTCTTGTTTGATGGCGAAAACTTTAGGGGTTATGGAATAGAGCATGAAATCATCGCAAAAGCTTATGTGAATGATTGGGCGGCAGCTATTACTTCGAAGGTTTGGGCCTCTGAGAACGAAACCCATCTTATTAATAAAGCAGATTTAATTAAGACTGAAGGTTATGAAGAGAACCTGCGTCTCTATATTCAAGAGGGCCGTGATTGGATGAGAAGTAAATATGGTTTCAATAGTCATTGGTCAATGCAGCAGTATGTTAAAAATTTTTACGATAAGTTTTTTGAATTTCACCCTGAGTTGTTGAAAAATAAGGTCTGACATGCTATGAAAATAATTGAAAAGCCGTGGGGAAGAGAAGAAATTATTGAGGTTAATGAAAAATACATGGTTAAGCGGCTGACCATGTGGGCGGGACATCGCTGCAGCCTTCAGTTTCATAATTTTAAGCAGGAAACCATCTATGTTCTTGCAGGTAAACTTAGAATTCTCCAGGGGCCGACCAAGGAAGCTTTGGAGTCAAAACTTTATTTGGCTGGCGATACAATTACAATTCCGCCTATGTTAATCCATCGAATGGAAGGGGTTGAAGATAGTATTTATTTGGAAACATCAACGCCTGAAATGGATGATGTCGTCCGATTGGCTGATGATTATATTCGGTCTGAATGATGGCATATCGAGTTTGTATTCCTGTCGCAGGCTTGGGCTCACGATTGGGGAGTTTAACTAGATTTTTAAATAAGTCTTTGGTAAGTGTTGCCAATCGTCCAATTATTTGTCATATCATTGAGCAATTTCCAGAAGAAACGGAATTTGTAATCGCTCTAGGTTACAAAGGGCATTTGGTCAAAGAATTTATCAGCCTGGCTTATCCAAATCGAACTTTTTTTTTCTCTGAGGTTAATCCTTTTGAAGGGGCTAACTCGGGCCTTGGCTTAAGTCTGTTATCTTGTAAAGAACATTTGCAGCAACCGTTTATTTTTATCTCATGTGATACCTTAGTGAAGGAATATATTCCTCCTCCTACAGATAATTGGATGGCTTTCTCAGATGTGAGTGATTTGGACTCTTATAGAACCATCTCTATAGCAGTTAATCATGTATCTGCTATTTGTGAGAAAGGGATTGGTAGGCTAGGTATTCATCATGCTTATATTGGCATGGCGGGCATATTTGATTATTCATCTTTTTGGAAATTAATGGGTGAGGGTGGCCTCGACGCCATTCAAATAGGGGAGTCTTATGGGCTCAAAAATTTAATTAGTCTCGGCATAAGAGCTCATAAATTTACTTGGTTTGATACTGGAAATATTGAAGCATTAGAAAGAGCAAGGGTTGAGTATCAAGAGAAAGATGGCCCCAACATTCTGGAAAAATCTAATGAAGCGATATGGTTTATTGGGGACAAGGTAATTAAATATTCTGATGATACAAATTTTATCAAAAATAGGGTTGATAGAGTTGCTGCTTTAAAGGGTTTTGTTCCCGATGTCTACGATAGTACATTGCACATGTATAAATACTCCAAGGTCGAGGGTAAGGTTTTTTCTGAAGTTGCTACTATTCCGGGCTTTGAATCCCTTTTGAATTTGAGTAACTCATTCTGGCAACAGAAAAAATTAACCCCTGATGAAAGAAAAAAATTCAATCAAACTTGTTTAAAGTTTTATCGTGATAAAACCTTCGAAAGAGTGAAGCTATTTTATGAGAAATTTGAAAAACAGGATGGTTCAGAAAAAATAAATGGTATCAAAATTCCAACGCTTGAGTATTTACTGGATCGTATTGATTGGGAGTGGATGGCGGAAGGGTTGCCGGGTCGATTTCATGGGGATTTTCATTTTGAGAATATATTATGGGATGCTAGATCTTCGCAGTTCTGGTTTTTAGATTGGCGGCAAGATTTTGGGGGGGATTTATTTGTAGGGGATATTTATTATGATTTTGCAAAGCTATTGCATGGATTAATTATTAATCATGAATTGATAGCTAAGAATCATTACACTGTTGATTGGAAGGACGAGGAAATTTCATATGATTTTCATAGGAAACAAATACTCGTAGATTGTGAAAATTATTTTTATGAGTGGCTTAAAAAATCCGGCTATGACCTAAAGAAAGTTCGAATATTAACGGCATTGATTTATTTGAACATAGCTGCATTACATCATTATCCTTATAGCTTACTTTTATATGGTCTAGGCAAAAGCATGTTGAAAGAAAATGGAGAGTAAATGCATTATATTGAAAGATTAAATTGTGTTGTTTCTGGTCAGGCTGACCTCGAACATTTATACACATTTTCAGATTTCCCAGTTTTTATGGGGTGCTCTAATAAGCCTGAGTCTACTGATCTTAAGTTTGATATGTCTTGGTCTATAAGCCGGAGTTCTGGGTTGATTCAGCTAAATAAGTTACTGCCCTTAGAAGTAGTATATTCAAATTCTCATGGCTCAGGCACTGTCGGTGCTTTGTGGAAACAACATCATCAAGAGTTTGCAAAATTCATCTCAACCTATAGTCCTTCAAAAGTTTTGGAAATTGGAGGGGGTAGCGGTATCTTGGCGAACGAATTCCAAAAAACCAGAGAAATTCCTTGGACTATAGTGGAACCCAACCCATCCCCAATAAAGAATTGTAAGGCTAAATTCATTAAAGGATTTTTTGATGAGCACTTTAATTTTGAAGAGGAATTTGACACAGTTGTGCATTCGCATGTTTTTGAACATGTATATGATCCGCTGGAATTTGTGCGGCATATTTCTAAATTTATGTCCGCTGGAAAAAAAATAATTTTCTCTGTGCCCAACATGCAGGCTATGCTTGAAAAAAAGTACACTAATTGTATCAATTTCGAGCATACATTTTTATTGTCAGAACCATATATTGACTATTTGCTAACCAATTCTGGATTTAGCATTATCAATAAACAGTACTTTTTGGAAGATCATAGTATTTTTTATATGGCAATCCGTGATGAAAAAACAAGTTCACAAACTCTTCCTATTGGTTTGTATGAAAAGAATAAGGAATTGTATTTACGTTATGTGCGCTATCACAATCAACTTATACTTGATTTAAATATGAAGCTTGAGAGATGTTCTGGTCCCGTATATTTGTTTGGAGCACATGTTTTTGCTCAGTATTTAATAGCATTTGGGCTTAATACTAAGAATTTAGTTTGTATACTTGATAATGATGAAAAGAAGCATCAGTCTAGGCTATGTGGAACATCTTTGGTGGTTCGCTCACCTTCGGTCCTTAGGGGTATTGCTAATCCTACAATAATACTTAAGGCGGGTGTCTATAACGACGAAATTAAAAAAAATATCATCGATAACATAAATAAGAATGTTATCTTCCTTGAATAATATTCATAACCCAGCAGGCCTAAGTAAATTTAATTTTGGCGAGCACGTTTAATTTGCTATGAATTTAACCATATTTTTCACCTTCTACTGTGATAGTGACATTAGAAGAAAATATCTCGAGCTGTGTGTAAAAACATTATTTGCTGGTAAAGAAAACAATAATATCGAGATACTCGTGGTTGATGGGTCGCCATCTAAGGATTATGTGTTAAATAAGAAAATTTTTACTGGTCTTTCAAAGGTTAGATACTTTCATGATGCCGAATCTAATCCATTTAAGAGATGCGCAAAATATCTCCCTGAAATAAAAACTGACTATGTTTTGCGATTATTAGAAGATGTTGTTTTTATTCACAATGAAAACTTTCTTAACTGTGTACAAAATGATATTAATCTTCTAAAGAATAACGGGAAAATTGACGTTGTACATTATCTAATGGTTGATGATTCTAAATATGAGCAATCTGGTGATGTACTTTATTTTCAACCGTTAAACTTTACAGATAAGCATATTATGTTCTCTGGAAATTGGAGATATTACGATCATAGTGAGAATGGATGGTTATATCATTATTTATGTAACAACGTTCTCTATAGAACTAACCTCTTAATCAATCAATGGAATTATCTTGCTAAAAATTATTCCACTCATAACTCAGCTGAAGCAGGCAATATGGATATTTACATCTATAATTTTGTGAGAGATATTAGATATGTACGTGGGATTGTGAGATTTTTTATTCGGAGCTATGAAAAACTATTCCACCCAAGTGAGATTATTAAGAGTGTTGTCATCACAGAAACACTTATGAATTGCGATATATTGCATATTGGTTATTACCGGGTTGAAGATAAAATGCAATTATTAAAAAATCACAAAATCAGTCAGGATTTAGTAAATTTGAGATTTTTTAATGATATATGCTTTCTCAATAATGTGAAATTCAAACGGAATACATCAGCTGTTTCGGAGAAAATTCTTTGAAGAAGATATTAGTAATCTCGTATTTTGCTAGATTGCCAGGAGCTTGTCAGTCTGAATGGTTGGATGACAAAGTTGATAGTTTGGTTAAAGCTGGAAA
This sequence comes from Legionellaceae bacterium, assembly GCA_947504875.1. Classification (GTDB taxonomy): domain Bacteria; phylum Pseudomonadota; class Gammaproteobacteria; order Legionellales; family Legionellaceae; genus CANNJI01. The sequence continues at coordinate 291 of CANNJI010000097.1, read as the reverse complement.
TGATGTTGCTCTTGTGAGTGCAATATGTGCTTTTAAATACAACGACGAATCTTTTCTACATTCAAGGTGGCCAAGCGTTTCAATGAAAGACTATATAGACGAATTAAGCCGTATGAGGCAAAACCATATGACTATTAGACTCTCGGATTTGCTAATTATTCCGTTTGTCGTGACTTTTGGACTCCTCGTGGATTTTCTTCATCTTTGTGTGACAAAAGGTATTGGTGAGGGGAGATGGTCATGGTCAATTACTGGCACATTGGGATCCTTGTTGATGGGGTTGCGTTTCAG
>CANNJI010000096.1 GCA_947504875.1 Legionellaceae bacterium | reverse complement strand
GTGCTGTTATTGTCGTCCCCGCGCAGGCGGGGATCTATCCTTGATGTGGCATTTTGATCATGCTGAGCATGGATCCCCGCCTGCGCGGGGACGACATGATAAGGGATCGTATTTACAGGAAGATATACTAGCGAGTTTAGTGTGCTTAATCGGTCATCAAGTCATCTGTCCGGCGCGATAGGATTTATTTAAGAGGAGCTTATTGTTATGCCTAAAGACACTGATATTCAAGCTTTAGAGGAAAAAATTGCGCTGCAAAAGCGTGCTCTTCATGCTGAGCGCGCAATACTTCGTCATAGTGGTGCAAAAGCATTATCCGAGCTTTATAAGAGTCAGGCGAAAAATTTAACATATCTTGAAAAGCAATTACAGCAGGTAAAAAATGACGCTCATTATGATGACGTATCAACATTAACGGTGATTGTGCCGCGTGCGGTATCGTCTGATGCTCCGGTACCTGCTTTTTTAAATTCATTGGCCTTAAAAGGAAAAGCGAGAGGTCAGTCTTTGGATGACGTTGTTGATTCGGATATGGCCATGTCAAATGTGATGGGAAAAAAATGATAATAGCAGGTGTAGATGAAGTTGGGCGGGGTCCTTTGGCTGGGGCGGTGGTTGCTGCTGCTGTTATTTTAGGAGAGCCTATTGTTGGCGTGCGAGACTCTAAAAAATTAAGCCCTGCAAAGCGGCGTTTTTTTTCAAACTTAATACAAACCAATGCATGTTGTTATGCTTATGGTCGTGCAGAGGTTGATGAAATTGACGCGCTTAATATTCATCATGCAACGTTATTGGCCATGAAACGGGCCATTGAAGGGTTATCTATTACGCCGTCGCATGTCATGGTTGATGGGTTATATGTGCCAGAAGTATCGATGAGCTGCGAGGCGATTGTGAAGGGGGATGACTTGGTTGATTCAATTGCTGCGGCATCTATTTTAGCGAAAGTATTGCGTGATGATGAAATGATAGCATTGGATGAGGTATACCCTGGGTATGGATTTTCACGTCATAAGGGGTATCCGACGGCAGAACATCTTGCCGCGATTGCGCAGCAGGGTGTTTTGCCGATACATCGAAGGAGCTACGGCCCGATTAAGGCCGCTTTGTCTTACACTGAACAATTGGCTTGAATGGCATCGTCGCTGGTATTTTGTAAATTAACGGTTGTGCCGGGCTCCGCATGCACAGAGATTGCGTCGTGATCATTGACGATTACCGTGGTTGCTTGGCCTTTTTTTAGGTTTTTACCATTAACACACCCTGTTTTTTCAATTACACGAAAAATAATTTTATCGTTTTTCGTACTTGACGTTATGGTGCATGTTGCATTGAGAGCAAAAAGCGTTGGGTTTTCAAAACGTTTGGATGAATGCGGATTAAGTTCTAAATTCATTGCTTGTGCAGTAGAGGTGTATATCATTGCGAACATAATGAGTGATGCACTGAGAATAGAAATACCTATTTTTTTTAACATAAGTTCCCTTTTTTGTTTGCGAAAGACACGAATTGTACGCAATAAACATTAAGGGATCATTAAGGTTTAAATAGAGTCAAATAGTATCCTGTGTGAGCTTATCGACATTAAGATACCAAAACTTGCTAGAAATGTAACCATGGCTGTACCGCCGTAGCTTACAAGGGGCAGCGGAATGCCTACAACGGGCAAAATACCCATGACCATACCAATGTTGACAAAGGCTGATAGAAAGAAAGTCATTCCAAGACTTGTTGCAAGCAGGCGTGTATAGGGTGTTTGCGCCTTTTTGGCAATATATAAGCTTTTTAGGGAAATCAAAAAAATGAGGAAAATGAGGAGAATGCTGCCGAAAAAGCCAAATTCTTCACCACTCACGGCAAAAATAAAATCAGTGGCATGTTCAGGTAAAAAATTAAGATGAGCTTGGCTGCCGGCGAGCCATCCCTTGCCAAAGGCCCCGCCAGATCCAATCGCAATTTTAGATTGGATAATATGATATCCAGCCCCTAGGGGGTCGTGTTCTGGATTTAATAAGGTCAGCACACGTTTTTTTTGATAATCATGCATCACGTGCCAGAGCAGGGGAGCCATAAGCGCAAGTAAGGTGGCTAAGATGAGGACTATACGTATACGGATCCCTGCAACAAATAGCACGCAAACGCCACCCATAGCCACCATAATGGCAGTACCTAAATCAGGCTGTTTTGCAATAATAAGAACAGGAATAAAGATATAAAGGGAGGCGAAGAACAACGATTTTAGATCAAGGGGTAGTTTTTTTTGATCAAGATACCAAGCGGCCATCATGGGCACGGCCAGTTTCATGATTTCAGAGGGTTGAAATCGAAAAAAACCGAGTTCAAGCCAACGCTGAGCTCCTTTTCCAATTTTTCCTGTCACCATGACAGCAAGTAATAGCGTAAGGCCAATACCATAAATCCATGGAGTCCATCGTTTATATTTGTGGGGTGAAATAAATGCAAAAACGACCATAATACTCAGTGCTAATAACAATCGAAAACCTTGTCGTATGATCATCCCCATATTGGCATTGGATGCACTATAGAGAATGAGTAATCCAAACGTAATCAGCAAGATCAAAAGACCGAAAAGAGGCAGATCGATATAAAAGGATTTATCTGTAAAACGATAGTTTGGTATGGATGAGGGTTTATTCATGTGTTAACTCGTTTGGCGTTGGGTTGAAGTACGCGTCCATGATTTCACGCGCAATGATGGGTGCAATTGAATCATGCTCAACAACAACTGCAATTGCAATCTGAGGCTTTTCAATGGGGGCAAAGGCAATAAATAAAGAATGGTCTCTCAATTTTTCAGGAACGGCTTGGTTACGTTTTTTTTCGTCTTGGCTTAAGCTAAATACCTGGGCGGTTCCTGTTTTGCCAGCTACAGTATAGGGTGCATTTCGGCCAAAGCGTGATCCGGCGGTGCCCTCAGGGCTAATGATAACAGCTTGCATTGCCTCAATAACCTGGCGCCAGTCGTCGGTGCTTTTGAGTTGAATAGGATATTCTTCCAGAGGTTTAAGACGTGTTTTTTTACCTTGTCCGATGGAAACTGCTTTGAGTAAGTGAGGGCGAAAACGTTGACCATGTTGACTTAATGAAGCTGTTGCATTGGCCAGTTGCAGCGGTGTTGCAAGCATAAAGCCTTGTCCAATAGAGGTAATTAGACTATCCCCAGGATACCAAGGCAGACCTTTGGTTTGACGTTTCCAATGAGGGCTCGGTAGTATTCCGGCCGCCTCCTCTTTTAGATCAACATGGGTTAATTGCCCATAGCCAAATTGAGCAAGCATGTCTTCAATGGATGAAATTCCCATTTTGTTCCCTAATTGATAAAAATAAGTATCACATGAAACAGTAAGGGCGCGCTTTAAATTGATGACACCATGCCCGCCTCTTTTCCAGTCACGATAGGAGTGTTTAACATTGGGTAGATGATACCAACCGGGATCATAAATTTTGGTGTCTGCATTGATAACGCCTTTTTCTAAACCAGCTAAGGCGATGAATGGTTTTATTGTCGATGCTGGTGGGTACAGGCCTCGAACGGCGCGATTATAAAGCGGCTTGTTTTCGGAGGTCGCGAGATATTGGTAGTTTTTTTCACTGATGCCATTGACGAAAAGATTTGGATCATAGCTGGGTGTACTCACCATGGTTAAAATTTCACCTTGATTCACATCCATCACAATAACGGCACCTTGTTTATCATGCATTGCATGATGAGCAATCTGTTGGAGACGGGCATCGATGGTTAAATACAGTTGTTCTCCTGGGCGTGGGGGTTGCTTATTCAAAACACGAATCGTTCTGCCACTAACGTCTGTTTCAATTTGTTGATACCCAACTTTACCGTGTAAACGGTCTTCGTAAAATCGTTCAATGCCCGCTTTCCCGATAAAATTTGTTGCGCGATAATTGCTCGTATCAACAAGGAGAAGGTCTTGCTCATTTATCCGACCAGCATAACCCAAAAAATGAGCGCAAATTTCTTTAAATGGATAATGTCGAATGAGTCTTGCTTTGATTGTTACGCCAGGAAATTCATGTTGATTGCTCGCAAAAATGGCGATTTCTTCGGCATCGAGTTTAAGTTTAAATGGAACAGGAATAAATTTTCTGTTTTGTTTGCTTGCGCGATTAAAATTTTCAATGTCTTCATCGGTTACGCTGGGGAGTAGTTGTTTTAGCTTTTCTAGTGTTTGAGGTAAGTTTTTTACGTGTTCTGGTGTAATTTCTAAAACATATACAGGAATATTATCGGCAAGTACGATGCCATTTCTGTCAAAAATAAGTCCGCGTGGCGGTGCGAGCGGAAGAATGCTCATTTGATTTTTCAGTGATAAGGTTGCAAAACGGTTGTATTGCGATAATTGTAAATAAGCGAGTCGCAACATTAAAATAAATGAGCAAATAATGACAGCTGCAATCAAAAGATTTAAACGAAACTCATGGCGTTCTGATTTATTGTGGTGCAAAGCTTAAGGCTCGTTTGAAAAACAAGGTGTATGTTAACTTAATTTTTTATTTATGATAAGGGTGGTTTTGTAAAATACAGAGGCTGCGGTAAAGTGTTTCGAGTATAAAAACACGCGCAAGGGCATGGGGCAGGGTTAGTTTTGAGAGAGACCAGCGTTCGTGGCTTTTCAAAACCATCGTTTCATGTAGACCTTCCGGTCCTCCAATTAAGAAGCATAAATGGTTGCTATGAACCTGCAAGTGTTCAAGTTTAGCGGCTAACTGTTCACTTGAGACCATTTCGCCAGTTCGATCGAGTGCAATGATACGAGAACCATGAGGAATGGCTGCATCCATTAAGCGCATTTCCTTTTCTAAAATACGCGATAAATCAGATGCTTTACCGCGCTTTAATAGTGGAATTTCATGTATCGTAATGCTGGTGCTTTCTTGTAAGCGCTTAGAAAAAACATCAACGCCTTCAACCACCCAGGAAGGCATTTTATTGCCCATGGCAATGAGGGTGATTTTTAGCATGGGCGTTATTTGCGGTCTTGCCAGAGACCTTCTATGTTATAAAAGGCTCGTGCATCGGGTTGCATGATATGAACAACAAAATCACCAAAGTCAACAAGGACCCAATCACCGCTGTCCAAGCCATTGGAGCCCAAGGATGGGTGGCCTGTTGCTTTCATGTCGGTCATGATATGTTCAGCAATTGCTCGAACTTGTCGAGAAGAACGGCCACTGCAAACAATCATGTAATCAGTCACGGTTGTTTGTTCGCGCACATCAATGGTTGTTATATCGAGGGCATGGTTTTCGTCAAGAAAACGAAGCAGTGTTTGGAGCAATGTATTTTGTTCGGCCATAATGACTGGATACCCATCGATTGAAAAACGAAGCATCATATCAGACATTTCATGTTTGTACTAGTTTTCTTATCCTCAATTATGGTTTAATAGCACACATCTTGAGCCATCCTTGTGAGATCAGACAATGACCTTTGTTGTAACAGAAAGTTGTATTAAGTGTAAATTAACCGATTGTGTTGAAGTTTGTCCTGTTGATTGTTTTTACGAGGGCCCTAATTTTTTAGTCATTCACCCAGACGAATGTATCGATTGTGCTCTGTGTGAGCCAGAGTGTCCTGTTAATGCGATTATGTCGGAAGATGATTTAACGGATGAGCAACGTATTTTTCTTGAAATCAATGCAGACAGAGCCAGCGTGTGGCCAAATATTACAGTTAAAAAAGATGCGCCGCCTGATGCGGCCGCATGGGAGGAGGTAAAGGACAAGCTGGTTTATTTGGAAAAGGAATGGAATGAATCTCCTCGCGATTGAAACCTCGACCTCGCTTGCTTCTGTTGCGTTATCTTGCAACGGCGTTTTGTTTTTTGAGGAAAAAACAGCACTCAAAGATCATGCTACCTCTCTTTTACCTATGATTGAGTCGTTGTTTAAGGACGCTGCGTGTGAATTTGGTGATTTGGATGGCATTGTATTTGGGCAAGGGCCTGGAAGTTTTACAGGGCTTCGTATTGCATGTAGTGTTGCAAAAGGTTTAGCATATGCGCACAGTTTACCGTTGTTTGCCGTGTCAAGTTTAGATGCAATTGCGTATCAAGCCCGTATAGACTTAACAGCTGACGTTGATATTTTAGCAATGATTGATGCGCGAATGCGTCAAGTCTACTGGGCTCACTTTATGCAAAACGATCGCTCGGCGGAACCTTATGTATCTGATGCCTCGGCTGTGACATGTGCTTCTGATCGCCCATTGTGTTTGGCAGGGGTTGGATTTGAAGACTATATAGAAGCATTACCGCGATCAATTCAAGAGGTTTTGGTTATACAACGGGTTATTTCGCCTCATGCAACAACAATGATACAATTTGTAAAAGATACAAAGCCGCTACCGATTGATATTGCATTAGCGGAGCCCGTTTATGTCCGTAATCAAGTGACATCAGGAGAGCCACGTGGATAAAAAGTTATTGGCATTATTGGTTTGCCCTTTGTGTAAGGGGCATTTGTTGTTAAATAAAGAGCGATTGATTTGTCGATTTGATCGTTTAGCCTACCCTATTCGGGATGGGATCCCTGTGATGCTTGAAGAAGAAGCCCAGCATTTATCACTTGAGGATATGGATGCCTTATGACAACACCTTTTCATGTGATTATCCCTGCGCGTTTTGCTTCAACCCGACTTCCGGGTAAGCTTTTAATGGATTTAGAGGGCAAGTCTATTCTTGAGCGCGTGTATACTCAGGCTTTAAAGTCGGGAGCGCTTTCGGTAACCATTGCGACTGATAGTGATGATATATATCAACGGGCCTTGAATTTTGGTGCGAAGGTGTTGATGACTTCATCAATCCACCAGAGTGGAACAGATCGTATCGCCGAAGTCGTTCGTCTGGGATGTTTTGAGCCTGATGCTGTGATTGTTAATGTTCAGGGCGATGAACCGTTGATTGCGCCAGAATTGATTCGTCAGGTAGCCAAGGGATTAGTTGATTCTCATGCGCCTGCTTCAACGCTGTGTTGGCCTGTGGCGTCTCAAGCGGAGCTTTTTAATCCGAATATTGTAAAAGTTGTTCGCAATTGCCGTAAGGAAGCACTTTATTTTTCGAGGAGTCCAATACCATTGCATCGAGATTCCCCCAGCGCGATTGAGCATTGTTTTCGACATATTGGGTTGTATGCATATCGTGCAGCTTTTTTATTGGACATGACAAAATTAAAAGTATCGCCGATCGAAGGTATCGAGATGCTCGAGCAATTACGTGTGCTTTGGGCGGGGTTTGCTATTTATGTAGATGATGCTTGTGTCAGACCACTACAAGATATTAACACGGCAGATGATCTTGAACGTGCGCGTGATTATATTAAGACAGGAGTCTTGCATCATGTTATACAAAGAGCGGTCGACTAACGGCGCGGGAATTCATTTTATATTGATAGGGCTCATGATATTTCTTGCCAGTTGGCAAGTGATTAAAATTGTCGAATACCATGAGGTTAAAAAAGCAACAGAAGTTGAGTCTCGTCGATTGAGCACACTGATTTCTGGTCGGCTGATGACAGATATTAATGACATACGAGCGTTATACAGTAAGGCGAATCATCAAAACCATACGACGTATCAAGCCTTTGTGGGGTATTTAAACGATTATTTTAGAAAAATGCATTCGTTAGAGTCTATTACATTTTATTACAATAATACGACTGATAAATCAACGTCATTTTATAATCCTTATAGTTTCAAAGGGTTAAATTTGGTTTCGAAAGATGACTGCGACCTGATGCTAAAACGTCAACCTGAAAAAAGCCGAACTTACCGAAAAATGCTTGTCATGCCTGTTTTGGATCATCTTTGCTTATATGATGAAGATCATCAGATAGTGAGCGTTATCAATTTGCGAACAACCATCCGTTATTTTTTAAATTCAGAGATTAAAAAAGGATATTTTTTAACTTTAATAGACAGTGGAGATCAATATAAAACAGAGACGAGCCATTTTGCGTTAGAAAACACCACGCGTTTTTCGTTTTTAGGAACAGACTGGGTATTTAAAGTATATCCGAGTGCTGCATATATTGAGTTGAAATTAAAAAACGCTTACCTATTTTCCACACTTTTGTTTTGTTTATTTCTATTAATATTTTTAGGCATGGGTCGATTATATCAGAAAGGGTTTCATCAATTAGGTCCTGTCGACGCACAAGAGCTTGGCTATTTGAGAAAACTCGCGTTGTATGATCAGGTGACTAACTTACCGAATCGAGAATATTTTTTAGAGCATTTGGATGCAACACTGAGTCGTGCAGAGCGTCATCATATAAATTTTGCATTGTGTTATATGGATTGTGATAATTTTAAAGTAATCAATGACACTTACGGACATCATGTGGGGGATCAAGTTTTAAAACATGTTGGAGAAGTTGTTTTGAAAAAAATTAGAAAGCATGATTTTTTTTCAAGACTATCTGGCGATGAATTTTGTTTGATTTTAGAAAATATCAAATCAAAACATGAGCTTCAATTGATTATTGATAAACTATCAAAAGCAATTGCCCGTCCATTTCTTGTGGAGGGACATGTGATTTCGATGTCAATAAGTATAGGGACGGCGATGTATCCTGAGCAGGCCAGTTCTCAAAAAACGCTGATGATTTATGCGGATAAAGCGATGTATGAAGAAAAGAAAGTTGAATGTTGAGTGCTGACCTTTTTCAGTCGTAGCGCACATAAGCAGATCATTTAGGCGTATGTCCTGATAGTCCAGCGCCTTGTATCTCGTTTAATAATAAAGAGATAGGGCTGCTTTCATCAGCAATGACATCTTTAAAGCGAATATTCTCAGTAACCTGCTGTATCGCTGAATCAACCCCATGTTCTTTTGACAAGAGTTTGAGTTGTATTAAGGCATCTATACAGGTTTCATCCCTTTTAGTTTCTAACGTGACAATCAACGCATCAACTTTTTCGAATAGAGGCTTAGTCGGATCACCGAATATCATCTTCATTAATTGCATCTTATAATGGGAAACACTACTTGAAGGCCCAGTTAACTTATCTATTATTTCATTAATAAAGGCATTATTTGTTTTTAATTCAACAGGAAGAGTGAAAATAAGATTTCTATTCATTTGCACTGCAGCAAGCGCTATGTCTTTGTACTCCGCTATATCTTTGGGGACAAGCCCAAGTGCACACACATTTTGCTTAACTGCAGCAAGCGCTATGTCCTTGTACCCCTCCGCATCTTTGGGAACATACTCAAGTACACCGACATATTTCATCACTGCAGCAATCGCTATGTCCTTGTACCCCGCTATATCTTTGGGGACATACTCAAGCATGCTT
>CANNJI010000095.1 GCA_947504875.1 Legionellaceae bacterium | reverse complement strand
TAACCTCAGTCGATTTTTGCTGGAATTGGCTAATTGAGGTAATATTGTTTTGGGACATGATAATTCTCCTGCTAATTGATGATTGATAACAGCAGGGACTTTATCAGGAAAAAATTAACAGATCACACCGGCCTCACCGGAAACTCACAGAACACGCTGATATTTATGCGGACGATATCAAAAAATGGCAAGCACAGGCGATTTCAATCGATAGTCCATTTGTGCAGCATTTCAGAAAGCTAGCAAAAGAATTACACATGGCAATTGCCATCACTTACCTTGAGAAACATAAAACCGGGGTTAGGAATGCTGTATCGTTGATCGATTATAAGGGTAATATTCAATTTACCTATGCAAAGGTACATACCTGTGATTTTTCTGCAGAGGCCGTCTGCGCGCATGGTGAAGATTTTTATGTATGTGATCTACCTACCGAAAAGGGCAATATTAAAATTGGCGCCATGATATGTTTTGATCGCGAGTTTCCAGAAAGTGCCCGAATCTTGATGCTCAAAGGCGCTGAAATTATTTTGACACCCAATGCCTGCGAGATGGAAGACAATCGAATTTGCCAATTTAAAACCCGGGCATATGAAAATATGGTTGGTGTTGCCTTGACGAATTATGCGGCACCGCAACAAAATGGTCGCTCATGTGCTTTCGATGGGATCGGTTTTAATAATGATGGTTCATCACGTGATACTTGTATTGTCATGGCATCTAATCAGGAAGGTGTTGTGATTGCCGAGTTTGATATTGAAAAAATCAGACAATTTAGAAAACGTGAGGTATGGGGAAATGCTTATCGGAAACCACGACAATATCACGCACTCATTTCATCAGAGGTATCTGAGCTATTTAAACGTGATAATGCAAAAAGATAATGCCTCGACCATCAATGCAAACACAATTTGACCGAAATATCGCCGTAAATTTCGACGGTTTGCGGCTACCACCCAGAAAGGGGTTTAAATACTGAACCAATGAGATTACTTAGGATGAAGACTCTGAAAGGCCTTTACAATTGCTCTCTCAGAAATGTCGACAGAATTATCCAATTCTAAATCCCACGGGAGACAAACCTTTAATGCACGTTCATTGATAGATTGAATCAACTCACTAGATACGGGTATATTTTTAGTTTGGTCCCTGTGGGTTACTCGCTCGCGACATTTATCCAGTGGAGCAGAGACGCGAATGAGTTTAACCATATAACTGGAAAGTAACCGAGCTAGTACGATAAAAAAATAAGCGTGAGAACCTGTTGTCTCAAATACAACCGAGTCCTCAGTTTGGAGGATTTCTGCAATTTTGGCTTCCTCAAAGTGAAATCCCTCTTTAATCAAGTCCTCACCAAGCAATTTTGATTTTGGAATATTTTCCAATCCGAGCTTATCAACATTCAAAAAAGGTATGCCAAAATATTTTTCAACAATCGTACCGACGTGACTTTTCCCGCTTCCCTTTGGGCCAATTAATATGAACACCGTCTTATTTTTTATCATAAGTACTCATCGTAGGAAGCAGTTTTATTTTTCGAGTATACATCGCAAGCGTCAAATAAACGAATACACAGTTAAGAAGGTTGAGCAAAGTGTCGCTTATGAATTGGCAATAGAAATAAAAACAATTGACGTTCAAAATATGTCCGGAAATTTTGCCGGTTCCGGGCTAGACTCCCGTTACACAGATAATGATCCGAGCATTGAACTAATTATCTTAATATCCGGGATGATATTTTATTTCATCTTCCAGGTCTGTCAGTTTTCAATAATTTTTCAGATCAAAAATAACGCATAAAACAGAGTTGCCATTTTAATCTAATTTAACAGGGTTTTATTGGTAGATTACCTTTGGTCATGAAATCATATGGGAAGACATTAGATCGTTTAATAACGCTTAAATATGGGGGTCTATTTTTAGCTCGATTTCAAATCAAATGTGATTTTTTGTACATCATGATTCATTCATGCCGACGTACGATTGTACTCATTACCGTGTTAAAATATTAGAAATTGAGGCCACAACTTACGAACGGGATTGGACGTGGATACTCAACATAATGATGATTGAAATTCATCTATAATCAAAATTTATCTTGCGAGACATGTTATTAATGAATGAAACATTTTTTTGGTACGATTATGAAACTTTTGGTTTAGAGTCTAGATCCGATAGGCCAGCCCAATTTGCAGGAATTCGAACAAACCTGGAATTGGAAGAAGTTGATGAGTCTGTAAATGTTTACTGTAAACCATCCTCTGATACTCTGCCTTCACCAATGTCTTGTCTTATAACCGCGATTACTCCTCAATATTGTCAAAAAAATGGAGTTCCTGAATATGAATTTGCATCCATTGTTTCTCGAGAATTAAGCGCCCCTAATACTATTGGGGTTGGATATAATAATATTAAATTTGATGACGAATTTAATAGGTTTTTATTTTGGCGTAATTTATTTGATCCATATGCTCACACATGGAAAAATGGATGTGGACGTTGGGATTTAACAAAAGTTGTACAGGCATTATATGCTTTAAAGCCCAATGCTATTATATGGCCACAAGCTGAGAATAAAATTGTTAGCACTAAACTAGAAGATTTATGCAAGGCAAATAATATCAGTCACGAGTCAGCACATGATGCTCTATCAGATGTACGGGCTACTATTGCCTTGGCCAAATTGATCAAAAATGTTGAGCCTAAACTTTTTGATTACTGCTTCAAATTACGTAATAAAGATTTTGTGTTATCACAATTTTCATCTATAAATATAAAAAAGTCAGAGTTGCCTCCTATAGATAAAAGATCTCCAATATTGCATGTTTCTCCGATGTTTGGTGCCGCTCGGGGATTTCTAACTATGGTATACCCTCTATTAGTACATCCAACAAATGACAAAGAGATAATTGTATGGGATCTGCAGTCAGACCCCAGTGTTTTAGCCGATCTCAGTGCAGACGAAATCAAAACCAGAATTTTTACTCGTAATGAAGATTTGCCCAACGACATGAAACGATTACCAATTAAAACCATTGCTATTAACCAATCACCTTTTGTTATTAAGGATCTACGAGTTTTAACAAATGAACGAGCATCGCAACTTGATATTGATTTAGATCAAATTGAAAAACATGTTGAGCGTGCAAGAAAACTGCAACTAGATATATCTGTATGGCAAAAAGTGTATAGCCGAGGTTATGATCCTGTCGATGTAGATGAAAGTTTATATCAAGGATTTATACAGGATTCTGATCGTGCTCAACTTGAAAGAGCAAAAAAACTTAATGGAAGCGATTTATCTAAAAGTACATGGTCATTTACAGATTCTCGGTTAAATGAATTAGTTTTCCGCTATCGTGCTAGAAATTTTCCTGACCACTTAAATTCAGAAGAACTAGAAAAATGGAAAGGTATATGTTTTGAAAAAATTGCCAAAAAAATGCCGGTGTTTAACAAAGAACTTGAAGAGCTACGTTCTAAAGTCAGTAATTCTGAAGCTAGCATATTAGAGCAAGTACAACTTTGGGCGCAGCATTTATGTGAAAATGCCGGTACTAAATTAATAAATTTGGGTAACTAATTGTAACCACGTCAACTTGTGTTATATGACACAGCGATTAACACATGTGAGGCTCGATGATAATACTATTTAGGCATGTAAAACCTGACATTGACTATAGTTCGTGTAATTACATTGACGCTATCGATAAATTGAATAATTATAACTCAACGTTCAATTTAAAATATGATGAACTTGGTTCTTTGAGCGATGAGCTTAAAACAATTTTACAGCAAAATAATCCCATAATTGTATACTCATCAGCATTGCCAAGATCTATAAAAACTGCCGAATATATTTTTAATCCGTTGGATGTTAGCGTCAACAACAACTCAATATTTTCCGAGTTTGATCTGGATATTTTCAAAATACCTAAGATTAAGTTGACTGTACAGGCTTGGTTTTGTATATCAAGGATCGCTTGGTTGTTTGGGATCAAAAATCATGCAAAATCTTTTTTGCACGAAATAAAACGATCCAAAATCGCAGCAAAAATTCTTGAAAAACATTATCATGAAAACACTACGGTCATTCTTGTTGGTCATGGCCTAATGAATAGATTTATCGCAAGATATTTTAAAAAAAGTGGATTACATGTAACCAAAAGGAAACAAAATAGTCTCTATATAATCCAATAAGATTTTACTTCTGAGATGATTTATTTATGTCAATAAAAAGACTTGATCACGTAAATTTTATAACACATGACATGCCAAAAACGATTGATTTTTATTGTAATGTTATTGGTCTGGTTCATGGTAAGCACTTGTCCATTGATACCGCGCAATCGGTATATTTTTACATTCCTGACAATGATATTGCGATTCTACATATTGGCAATGCCAAGACGAATAAGCATCAACCGAAGTTTGAACGGCTCGCTGATTTATCGACAAATCATGATGGTCGTTTTTCCACCGGTGCATTTGACCATTTTTGTTTGGCATTGGATGATGGAGACTATGCGCTTTATATTGATAAGTTGGATAAAGCGCGTATACCTTATCAGACTTATTGTCATGAAGATATGCCATTGAAACAATTGTGGCTGCTTGATCCAAATGGTGTGCGTGTTGAGTTGAACTTCATTAAATAAGTGCGTGCCGTTTGCAAGATTTACAACCGGGATAATTTTATTATGTCAGCTAAATGTTCAGTATTTATTGCTACCAGTTTAGATGGGTATATTTCCAGGGATGATGGCTCCATTGATTGGCTGATGAAAGCCAACAATCTCGTGCTACCCGGTGAGGATGGTGGCTACAAGTCATTTATTTCAACGATTGATATACTCGTAATGGGGAGGCATTCTTATGAAAAAGTCTTGTCATTTGATGAATGGCCATATGGTGATCTGCCCGTGGTGGTTATGAGTAGTCAAGCAATAATAATTCCTGAGCGGCTGCAGACTTATGTATCTATATCAGCAGAGACACCAATTGATTTGGTTAAACGTTTATCAAAACAGGGAGCTAAACACCTGTATATTGATGGTGGCATCACAATTCAGAACTTCTTAGCCAATAATCTTGTCAATGAAATGATCATTACATTGATGCCGGTACTTTTGGGAGGTGGCCGATCATTATTTGGGCCACTGAAAAATGACATTGAATTACACCATGTAAAAACACAGGTACTGGGTGGTGGTTTTGTGCAAATTAAATATCGTATTGATACGTTGTAGGGCAAATAATTTCTGATAAGTCCAGTAGTCGGCACTATTGGACTATACGCGCTTCTTTGAAAACAATGTATTATTAATAATAAAATGACTAAAGGGGTGACAATGAAAAGTATACCAACACCTGTCCCACTTATTGATACCTGTCATAATCTTAAAGAAAAAGATTGGCAAACATTTACGTCGCCATCATTTGCGCCTCATGACTTAATTTTTTGTTTGGATTATTTAAAACAATATGACAATAATAATGCCACGTTCGAATCTTATCGCCGAGAAGTTGAGCGATTAATTCAATGGGCCTGGTTAATTGAAAAAAAATCATTGCTCGATTTAAAACGACAGGATATAGAAAACTACCTTCAATTTTGCCTTGATCCTCCAAAAACATGGATTGGATATAAAAAAGTAGCACGTTTTATCACTCGCAATGATGAACGTATTCCAAACCCTGAATGGCGCCCTTTTGTTGCCAGTGTCAGCAAAGCTGATCATAAAAATGGCTTGAAGCCGGATAAGCAAGACTATCAATTATCGCAAAAAGCCATCCGTGAAATTTTTACGGTATTAAGCAGTTTTTATAATTATCTGGCTCTGGAGGAAAAGGTATTCATCAACCCGATTACCCTGATCAAACAGAAAAGCAAATATATCCAAAAACACCAACATCAAAAACAAGTGATGCGGCTAAGTGAAAAACAATGGCAAACTTGCTTTGATACGGTTAAAGAAATGGCACTCATTGCGCCCGATAAACATGAACGAACCTTGTTTATTATTTCAGCTCTTTATTTGTTGTATTTACGCATATCCGAGTTGTGCGCGAGTGAACGCTGGACACCAGAAATGGGCCATTTTTATCAGGACAGTCAAGGCTCCTGGTGGTTTAAGACGGTCGGAAAAGGCAATAAAATGCGTGATATTGCGGTACCCGATGACATGCTTTCCGCACTCAAGCGATATCGTATCAGCATGCAATTAACCCCCCTCCCCTCGCTCAATGATCAAACGCCGCTGTTACCAAAAGAAAAAGGTAAAGGTGGAATGACCAGTTCGAGACATATTCGTCGTTTAGTTCAAGATTGTTTTGATAAAACGATACAAATTTTAAGGAATACGGGGTTTTCAACAGAAGCAGACAGCTTTGAATCAGCAACAGTGCATTGGTTACGTCATACCGGTATTTCAGATGATATAAATATGCGCGGGCGTCCTGTTGCGCACGTTCGTGATGATGCAGGTCATAGCTCAAGTGCTATTACTGATCGGTATAATGATATAGACCTAGTCGAAAGACATGAATCTGCCAAACATAAAAAATTAATGGCAACAGGAAATTAAATCAGACCTTTAGGCACCTCTATTGGAAGACGATCTGTCATCGCCTAACGGACAAATCAATACATACCGCATTAGAAATAAGAATCAAAATCATTTTTAGTATAGGTATGTGTATTTTTATTGCGGCCATTAGGTGTTATTCCATTGGTTTTCATCCAATCAAGAGCCTTTAACAATCGATTTTTGTCAAATCGCTTCTTTTTAGGATTCCATTTTTCATAAAATTCATAAGTGATTGCTTCTTCAGTTATATTTTTCCCGTCAATTAACAAATCATTCCAACAGGCAAATAAAGTTACTAAAATTTCAGATTGCTCAGTATCAAGCTTTTCAAAATACGATATTATTTTTTTAATTTCACTTAGTTTATCTTTAAATAATTGAAATGATTTTGATAATAATGAGTTAAAATTTTTACCCGGTTGATAAATTATTTTTTTACTAAACGCAGAATGGGTTGTGAAATAATGGTATTTTTCCCCTACAGCTTCAATACCAAACTCTTTATTATATAAAAACACACTGTCTAATGGACCAGCGGCTTGTCTATAATATTTGGCATTTAACTCCAAGTGATTATATACATCACATAGGTATAATATTTTTGCTAATTTTGTACGCCCTAAATTTTTATCACCTTTAAGCGTATCTAAAATAATAGCGGTCAATGAAATTCGCTTTTCTTGAGTTCTATCAAACTCCGTTTGTTGAGGGGTAATGTTTTCTGTGCTTGAATCTACTTTATTTATAGAGTTAGTATCGTGATTCAAATCATAACCACTCTGATCTTGAGCAAAATAATTCAAACCATCGCTTCTCAATAAATATTCATAAAATTGCAGTTTAACTTCTTTTAACTGCTCTTTTATGTTCTTATAAAGCGCAAGCAAGGCCAGATCATTTTCAATTTCAGCGTACTCTTTAATTTGTATTACTCCAGATGTATTTCTTAAAACGCCATTTTCCACAAAATATGGTTTAGTAAATGTTGCATATTTCTCGGTTTGAGTACTAAACCGTTTTGACCATTCCGCATAAAACTCATTAACAGCCATCACCAACAAGTCGGGCAATGTATTTTCATTCTTATTAAATATAGGTGCCATTATTTTAGACCAAAAAGAATTGGGGTTATTTGGTGACATTGGATTAGTAATGTAAAGCGGGGGTAAACCTTCGATAGGATTGTCACTTGGAAAAAAAGTCTCTATACACTCATTATCAGCAAAACCAATTGCAAAGATAAATTTAGTTACTA
Organism: Legionellaceae bacterium; assembly: GCA_947504875.1. Classification (GTDB taxonomy): domain Bacteria; phylum Pseudomonadota; class Gammaproteobacteria; order Legionellales; family Legionellaceae; genus CANNJI01. Next base: position 1,639 of record CANNJI010000095.1, on the reverse strand, counting down.
ACGTATCATTGCGATCACTTATAAATGGAGCCCAGAGCTCAACTGCATCAACCCACATAGGAAATCCAGTTTGGGCTATTGTTCTTCCAACAGAAAACCAAAAAAAAGTCTTTTTTGCTGATTCCAAATCAAAAGCATGATAACTTTTTACTGGCGTTGGGCCAGAAAAGCATCGTATTTTTCTACAGTCCATAAATGCGGAATCTAATCTAAACCAAGGAAACCCAGTTTTACCCCTTTTAATTCGACAGGGAGTAAGATTGTCCATGAATCCAATAAAACCACCATCAGCGTCGCCATAGGCTTTTTTATTTTGCATTCTTGGATCATTCTTTGGAAGTCCGCCAACATTACTTTGGCCAATTTCAGATTTTCTTCTATCTCTTTTAAAGTCCGTCATTTTCTGGTCAGTCCATTCTTTAATAGATTTCAAGTTTTTGGAAGATAGGGAGACATAAACTGACTTTTTATCATTAAGAATTTCTGTGCATAAACCATCTAGAATATCAGTGTCATTATGATCATTAACTGGCCATGGAAGCGATTGTAATTTTTTCTTTCCAACCCATGTTAAATCACATAGCATAACGTTATTTTTTACAGTGTTTATTTGTTCGTTCTTGTTTTTAAATTTCCAAATAGTAAACGCTATTGGGAATTTACCTTTTACGTCAAAAAATTCTTTGCTATTAAATAATAAGCCGCCTGCAAAGTCGAAGGACTGCATGATTATGTTTTGAATTTTTTCGAATGACGGACGATCTGTCAACCATGAAGACTTTGTAAATACAAGGAGCAAGGAATCCTCAGGTAAACCACTATCAGTGGCTTTATCGCAAATCAATTTCATCTGAGCAAGAAAACAACTGTATCGTTCTGTAGCAGATTCCTTACCGATTAAAGAAATAATATCTGGATGAATTTGATACTCTATTGAGCTGGCAGACTGATCATCATCCCCACGATATGGTGGATTACATAAAAAAGCTATCGGCTTACTTATATCTTTACCTGGTAAATAATTTTTTAATATATCTAAATAATCGCTGGCTGAATGAGTTAAAAAATTCAACCCTTTCCCTTCTGCAACTCTTGGAATAACTGTATATTTACCATAATGCCAAGCATCCCCTTTCATTCGATTTTCAACTGTAAATAACAATTCCGGTTCAATTTCACTTACAATTTTATGTCTCAGTTGTAAAGGTGCTCGCCAATTTGTAACTAAATTACCACTACCGCACGCTGGATCAATTACTAAATAATCTTCACCTAAATTAGATATTGATTGTTTTACATACCATAATGCAAATTTTGATAATGATAAATCAGTAAAAAAAATTCCATGTTTTATCCTAAAATCCTTGTCAACTGAATCTAATGCTCTGTCATATTTAGCAAAAAAATCATCTATATTTTCATCTTTCCGCAGATGAACATAATATTTTTCTACAAATTCTTTGAACTTTGCATTTGTTCTTGGATTCAAGTGTGAGTTTCCGGTGAGGCCGGTGTGATCTGTTAATTTTTTCCTGATAAAGTCCCTGCTGTTATCAATCATCAATTAGCAGGAGAATTATCATGTCCCAAAACAATATTACCTCAATTAGCCAATTCCAGCAAAAATCGACTGAGGTTA
>CANNJI010000094.1 GCA_947504875.1 Legionellaceae bacterium | reverse complement strand
TTAACGTTGGATTTTGATTCTAAATTAGTCAAATTCGTTGAGGTTTTGCTTAATCAGAATTACGATAAAAGACCTTCAATAACAGAAGTCAAAAAGCAACTTCTTGATTTATTGCAAGAATACGATGAAAGCGCATACCAATCATTGAACTTGTACATTGATGAAGCAGATTCTGCTGAAATCGTTAATAATGAAGCTGGATGGCCATACATGGACAATCTTGTAGCTAAAGTCAACAAATTATTCGAATTGGACAATTATATTTAAACTAATTCTACAGCAGTTTTCAATTGACTTGGGCTGCTGTAAAGGTAGGCTGCAGTTGAGCTTAAAAAGGTAACTCATGCATAGATTAATTTAACTCACAATTAAAATTCTATGAGAAGAGATGCAATTGCGTATTAGCATTCTTTAAAGAGTTATATTCAACATTTGCTGCCTCGCTGTTTTTAACAAGATCGGCCTTGTCAAAAGCGTTGAGTATTTCTTTAGCTACAGCTCGAATAACTGGCACTGATACTGAGTTGCCAAACTGTTTATATGCCTGAGCATCTGATACTGCATTAACAATAAAATCCTCTGGGAATCCTTGAAGCCTTGCGCACTCCCTGGGCGTTAATTTTCTTGGGGGTTTGTTCATATAACTTTGATCAATTAATATTTCACTGCCATCTTTGTAATATCTTGCGCTTAACGTGCTTGTGTAAGGACTATTTTCATTGAACATTGAATAACCAAATCCATTGCCTTTAGCTTTATGTTCTTCTTTCCGGCGTTTATGACCACACCATAATTTTTCTGACAAAGTATATTTTGAATCTATACTGGAAGAGTCTTCAAGTATGTCCCCAAGTTTGGTTGGAGTTAATGGCGGCTCTGGCCATTTGAAAAGAAATTTAAAGTCTAAATCTTCACCGAAGTGATCCAGATTGAAACCTACAATGAATATTCGTTCTCTATTTTGCGGGACACCAAAGTCAGCAGCTCTTAATACTTTATAAAAAACTTGATAGTTAAGTTTTGCAGATAATGCTTTTTTGGCTTCTTTAAACATTGGAATATCGTTTGATACTTTTTGAGTGTTTCGTCCTTCAAGAATGTTTAGGATTGTTTGCAGTGTTTGCCCTTTATCGTGGCCTTTAAGCTGTTTAACATTTTCTAGCATAAATGCTCTCGGTCTTTTCTCTACAAGTATTCTCTGAATTTCAAAAAACATCGTGCCGCGAGAATCACTAAATCCTCCTTTTAAGCCTGCTTGTGAGAATGATTGACAAGGAAACCCACCAAGCAAAATATCGTGGTCAGGAATAGATGCCGCTGGTGTTTGTGTTATATCTCCTGAAGGCAATTCTCCAAAGTTGGCAGCATAAACTTTCTGAGAAAACTCATCCCATTCTGAAGTAAAGACGCATTTGCCACCCATTTCTTGGAATGGCAATCTAATGCCACCAATACCTGCAAATAGATCAATAAATTTAAATAGGGGTTTTGTGGTATTCGAGTTTCTATAAGGAGCGTGAGTTTGAAGTTGACTAATTTGTATCCATTTAGCATCTGATGGCATATGTTCACTTCTTTCCCATCCACCAACTGTTCGCCCCCCATTTTCTTTAAGGCCAAGTATTTTCGCAAACTCTAGTTGTGACAAGCCCATGCTTTCACGTTTGTGTTTTATATAGCCAGCTTTGTCATCAATCTTCATATACACCCAACTTATCCTGCAGATGACCCTGATTTTAACTGGGCAATGAAATACAGTCTATGATTAATTAATAAATTATTGCCTAATAAAAATCACGGGTGATATCTTTATGAATGGTTCTGTAAGTTTTACATTAAGGAGAATAACGTGAGCAATAAACAAAAAATAATAGATTTATTTTTAGTGAGTGTTAAAGGTAAAAGACCGGATACAGCTAAATCTAATATAAGACATGATGGCAAAGATGGCCACTGGTTGGAAAAAATGATGGGCATTGCTGCAAATGCAAGCAATAGCCCTGATATTTATGGCTTTGAAATGAAAAATGATACCACTAGCAAGACTACTTTTGGGGACTGGTCAGCAAATTATTACGTATACAAGGATAATCGGTATAACATTTCAAGAGATGACTTTTTAACTATATTCGGTAAGCCTAATGCTGAGAAGAATAATCGATACTCTTGGTCTGGTGAGCCTGTGCCTAAAATCAATAAAATTAATAATTTTGGTCAAGATTTAATAGTTGATGCGCAGAAAAATATTTGCATAAGGTATTTTTTTTCTAAAGACAAAAGAGTAAATAAAAATGCTATTGTTCCGTTAATTTTGCAACAAGAATCCCTGCTGATTGCAAGATGGGATGCAGCTTCTATAAAAAAAAATTGGAAAATAAATTTAAAAAAAAAGGCTGGTTTAAGTGTCTAAAAGATGAAAACGGTTTTTATGCGACTATTGTATTTGGTGACCCTATTTCTTTTAGTACATGGATTAAATTTGTGATTTCTGGGGATGTATTTTTTGATAGTGGAATGTATCAAGGCAATCTTAGAAACTATTCTCAGTGGCGCGCCGCTAACTCTTTTTGGAATAAACAAATAACTAGTAGATATCCATAATCCATCGCCAGATTGACCTAACCCAAGTAGCTGTGAAAATTCGGCTTGGGTTAAACCCATATAAATGACCGAGCGATTAATTAAATAATTTTTGCCTTAAATCTAATAAAGGCTTACCAGAAACATAAGATTTTATAATTGATTCAGGACTTACATGTAAGCACTTAATGGGTGGAAACTCTGCATTCAATGGGCCACTTGAGTCAACCACATATGCCATTTCAGGACTTGAATCACCAGAAACCCCCGGAAAAATAAAATAATTTTTTACTGAATTTACCTCATGCTTTAAGTTGCCTGCAATCAGAGATTTTGCATAAAAGAACTGCTTAACCAAATCAGGCCAACCAGGGGCTTTGTCTATAGATGAGCCATCGTAATATTTTGCATCTATCACACAAGCCTTTTTATTGATTGGCTCATAAAGAAAGATATCTACTCGTTGTCCCTTTTGATCAAACCTAATTTCCCTTCCAGAGCTCTCACGGTAAGCCGGTTTGGGCATATCCGAGAAAGCATGAGTTGGACTTAGTACGTTTTTTAGCATGTGCTCCCAAACATATTGGAAATCACTAAAGCCATAAGACACTGACCCATTGCTTTCGGCATTGAAATCATCTTCTAGGAACTGAATTAACATTTTTAGCGTATGAATCTTAGCGTCGTTAAATACCCCTCTTAATTCATTTTTGATGACGCCAATATCAGCGGAGCGAATTAAAATCCTGCTGTTGGAATTAAATCCAAACTGTTCTGTATCAGCTAACAACCAACCAAATCTAGCCTGTATCGTCCCAAGAATTGAATAATGAATTTTTGTTACCTCATTTGAGTAATAGGTATTTGTAAATCTATTTATAAAGTGCGGATAAATTATTTCCTCTTCATCGATATGAGGCTCTATGCCTCCTATCGTTTTTTTCCAGTCAGTCTTACCCTGAAACCCTTTACGGTTAAATGAATTTTCGCTTGTATAAATTCCATTAACTTTATAGTTATTAAGAATCTCAGCTACTAACGGCAAGATTTGAGGATTGCCAACTACGGTTGATCGCCCCCTCTTTTGCAAAAATGATTCCTTGGCCCTGCAATATTTTGTTAGACACTTGAATAACATCCTAGCAAGCTCAATCCTATTAAGGCCGTCTTCCTTAAGATTACTTCCTCTGGGCATAAAGACATACGCATCTTTACCTTTAAATAAAAACCCACAAAATGCTATGCGAGCTTTGCTAGGGTCAATGTCGCCACCTTGAAGCGTGATTTCACTCTTCAGATGATCAGGAATGGCCTGTTTATAAGATCTATCTAGATGAAGGTGTATCTGATAGTCATTCATCTGTTTCGTCGGTAACACTTTCATCCACACTAGGTGCAGATGCTTCAATATTTTTATCAAAAGCTGAATGCACTAGCTCAGAAAAAATATCAACATGCTCACCTGCAATCTGGCGATTAAATACTTTTATTAAGTCACTAAAAGTTGTCACACTTTGGTCATTAAAAATCTTATCTTTTTGTTGATGACGAAGTACATCATTCCACAAATATGTGAACAATTTAGATTCTATAGCTTTTGAGAATTGTGAGTTAACCTCTTCCTTAGTAAGAAACCAAGGGCCTATAAATCTATCCTCTTCAAGATGTGCGTATTCAGAAGATAAGATTTCATTAATAGATTTAGCTAAAGAGTCCCATGTCAACCATCGCTCATCCAACATTACCGACCCTTTAGGGCTAGATTGAAAATCAATGGGCATGTACTTAAAAGACCACCTTCTTTTAAAAGCTGAGTCTAGTGGAAAGACTCCTTGATCTGAACTATTCATTGTTGCATTAATACTTAAATTTGAAGGAATGTAAATTAACCCATCAAAATTTGGATCTAGAGTCTTTTGTAGATATTTTGCTAAAAGCTCATCAGCCTGTATTGAATACTCACTCTTACCCGTCAGATCCCTGTCTAGCAACTGAAAAATCTCTCCAAATACAGCCGCAGCATTAGCTCGATTTATCTCTTCAATAATTAAATGAATTTGCTTATTTGGATTCTTTACAGCTTCCAAAAAGGCCTTAATGAAAGGACCTGCTACAAATTCATAAGTCACTCTGCCATCTATATTTGTGACAGGCTTCAAGCTTCCAACAAAATCAGAATTTTGAGTCTCGCTATGAAATACCGTTCTTATTTTGGTTATTGAGCTGTTCTGTACTAAATTATTTATGTAATAGCTTTTACCAGTTCCTGGAGCACCATATACGATTAAATTTTTATGGATCGACACCACCTCTGAATCCACGTTTCCATTCAATAATGAATATCTCGTTAATTCTTCGCTTACTTTTCCCAGCATGTCCAACACCTCACAAATAAAACCTTGATTTGAATGTGACGTCCCAAATGCGGTCAATACAGGAGAATTCCAAACATCCAAACGGCCCGGATTCTTGCCATCACCATTACCAGCAGACTTCCAATCCTTTTGATAGATAAATTTGTTAAAGCGATCAATATTTTTTTGGGAATCTTTGTCTATCTTTTTTAAGTAAGCAACTGCGGCATTGTCAAAGATCACTTTACAAGTGGTTACATTTTTTGGATCAATAAGGTCTTTGTAAAAATCTTCCGCTTTAGTGGACGCAATTTCCCCAGATGCTTTTAAATGATTACAGATCTCTATAAACGCAGAATTGAATTCTTTTATTGCTCTAAGTATTGGCAGTGCTTCTAGTGCCATGTAAAAAGCTATATTCGGAATAATTAATCGATTCCGCGAGATCTTAATAATTAGTTTTGAACAAAACTTTTTAAATGTGATTTCATGAGTACCTTTGTTAGCCTCTCGAATTTTTTCCTGAAATTCAAAAGGCAGCTCTTGATCAATTTCCATCAAATCTAGTTTCTTTGACTTGGACTGTAAATCAAGAAATAACTTGCTTAGATCTTCAAAATCATCAGATTTACCTATGTTTAGATCGCTCAAGTAAACCTCACTTCCTCTATATGTATCATCAATTAATATTTTTTTGCATATATCTGCCAACTTTTGCTCATCAACGTCTTTTAATGCGTCTGCTATTTTTTTGTATCTTGGTTGCAATTCTTTTTGATGCCAGCCTTTTCTATTGCCATGTAATGGATCAAAAGTATCACAGTAATTTTTAACTGTATTTTTAGGCAGCCCTAAAATATCCGCGATGCCATCAAATGACTCCGTTGCATTCTTATACCCAAGATATAAATAGGCTCTTTGATCAGTTTTAGATCCAAATTTTGACAAATAAAAAGATATTACTAATAACCCACTATTTTTCATTTATATTGATTATCTTTTTTCAGTAGCAACCCAACATTAACCGTCGAGTCGATTGTAATACTTTTCTAATACCCATGGATCACGATTATTTAAAACGCCAGTCTCGGATCTTCTATTGTGGCGAGTTTAAGCTGAGGGGTGGGTACTGATCTCAGTAATTGTCCTTCGTGGACTACAGAGTATTCTGTTGCCTTTTTAATCATGCTTGTTCTCCTTGTCTAATATACTACTTGATTAAGCAGAGTGATTAATTCAGGTAGATCAGATTTAGAAAACCCGAGACTTCTATTTTCTATTTGACCGTTATGGTGGTATTTAGTTATGTAGAGCCACCTCTCATTTATTAACTTCAGATCTATTAATTCCAACTTAGGCGGATTCTTTTCCCAAAGCTCTATCCTATACGTTTGCTTAGTAATAATACCTATCAAACCATCAGTAACAGATCTCATAGATAATCCCTAATTAGAGAGGATGTAGTGGTATATATATAAAGGTGTGCATAATATGGAGTCGACAAGTAAAAACATGTAAATCGGCTACATCCAATGACCACAGAGGTATTGGTGTGTTTTATGGGCATATCTCTAACTCCATATACTGGAGTGATAATGCTCTCTTGTGTCCATTATCTGGAGTGTTACGGTGCATTATATGGAGCGTTACGGTGCATTTTCTGGAGTGTTAAACTCGACTCTGCAACATGTTTCTTGGGGTCGTACTGTCGGTAATCATGGGTTGCTGCTCCTCCCTTAATACCTAACTTTGAATTGTCATTAATAGGTCGGTCTGTAAAAGCATATAAGCAGCACCGTTTGTTGCCGGCACGTACTCCACCCGTCCTTGTTTCTTTGATAAATCCATGCGCTATTAAATGTGTTAACGCTCTGGCAACGGTGGTGCTTGATCGCCAACCATCCTCTTTCAAGTCACTCAATGTTGCGTTTATGTTGCCATTATTATTTCCGCGGAACTTGTTCATTAAGCTATGCCATAAGAGTTTTGCCATAGAAGGCAAGCTGCGAAAGGCTAGGGAGTCAACTAATTCTCGCGGCACGTAATAACCTGGCTGACCTTTTCCCCTTGTACCCATTATTTTTATTCACTCATCCATTGCGATTTGATTGATGGGGACAATCTCTGCGTGAGAACTTACTACCTGCGTATTTTGGGGTCGCATTAGTCATGATTGCCCACCCGCTAATAGATTGCGAATGTCTGCCGTTTTCCATGCAAGGCGACCATTAATTCTTATGGGGCGAATTGCACCATTTTCTAGGCATGCCCATTGTCTTAATGTCTGTGGTTTTCGGTTTAAGTAATAAGCGGCGGCATTGGTTCGAACGGTTGGACTTGTAACTTCATCCAGTGGTGGGTGTAGGTTGATATCTGTTTGCATTTTGAATCCCTCTTTGTTGTTGAGGAACTCATATTGCATTATTTAGTACATATAAAAGTTGCATAACGGGAGTAGCGACCGCTCCTCCCTAATTTAAATGTTATATATTTTATTCAATGTTTTATTGGTGATATTAAAGTTAATGTTAGCAGCCTTTTTCCATCCATGATATTGGTCATATTTCTTATAAAAATCTTCTTTATAGGTAATGACTTCCTCTATTGTTGGGTTCGGTTTCTTTTTACGTGGTTCAGCAGCATTTTTTGCATTGGTTCTAGACTGCTTAAATTTATCTTCTATTTCTCTTAACCCCCTGGCAGCATCTATAAATTCTTGTTCCTTTTCTTTATCAGGAAACCACTGAAAGGGTTTTTCTTTATCAGAAAAAGAATGCTTGAGTGCTTTTGAATAACGTATTTTAGCTTTTTTCATTGCTGTTTGATTAATGGCATCCTGGAATTTTCCATAATCAATATCAGTTGCAAATAGTGCTTTTGCTAGAGGGTTTCTTCTTTTCTTTGGTTTTACTTCATAAGTCATATTTACCTCATCCCACCCTTATTTACCACATGTAAACCAGCCTTTACAGGGACGAACTTAATATCTGCTTGTTCTAATACCCACGCTTCAATCTTTTCGTGCCATAGGTGCAGCAAGTCTAGCTCCCGCTGTATGTAATGCTTCTCCGCAATTGCGCTTGGTTTGTGACCCATAATCTGCGCAACGATTCCGGCGGGGACTTCCACCCACTCGGATAGTGTGCCAAAGGAACGGCGCAAACCATGCAAGGATAGCGGGGGAAGTACGGCGGTATTTAATGCTTTATTGTGGGGATTGCGTGGCTCTTCAAGCCTTCCAGACGCAGCAGCAGGGCTACTAAAAACAAACTCATTTCGGCGCGGTAGTGAGGATACTAAATGCTCCACAAAGGGCGTTAGCGGTATGGTGCGCTCCCCTTCCACTTTGTCGCGGATGGTCAAACTCTTCCACTTAAAATCCACATCAGCCCAGCGAAGGGTGGATAGTTCATTACGTCTCGCACCCGTCAATAGCAAGCCTTGCAAATAGGCGGCGATTACTGGATTGCCAATTTTTTGCACGGCTTCAAACCACGGCTTGATTTGCGCCCGGCGTAGGCTGTCGTTCTTTTTGACTTGCACCGATGGAACTTTGCGCTTAACTTCATCGGACTGGCACACATCAGCATGAACGGCGGCACAGTAGGTTTCATGCTTGGCACACCACGCAATAAAGGCGCGCAGGATGCCAAAGGCCAGCCGGGCACTTGCAGGAGTTTGTGCGGATTTCTTGTCTAGCCATGATTCCACTGCATCAGCATCAAGGGCAGCAAGGGGCAGGGACATCAGCGGGTAAAGCACGCCGGGGCGCGTGACTGTTTCCCCTTTCCGTAATCCACTGGTGCGTTTTTCACCGCCAGCTTGTGCCATATAGGTATGGCAGGCGCGATGCTTTTCGCCCCATTCTGGCTTGCGGGCTTTCATAGATGCGCTACGCTCGGCAACATAGATTTGCCACGCTTCGGCCACTGTCACCGATTCGCTTACCTGCTTTTGTGCCAGCGCGGCGGCTTTGGCTTCCCTGGCGACTTCCTTATCGGCCTTCACTTGACGCGGGTCGTCGCCTTGGTCTATCATGGTTTGCAGGCGGCGGGCTTCCTTTTGTGCAGTATCAATGCCCCACACGCTAACCTTGCCAATCGTGACACGTATGGATTGCCCTTTAACCTTGGCTTGGAATATGTAGGACTTTGCGCCAGTAGCGGTCGCAATAATGCCCAGCCCCTTCACTTCATTGCACCATAGATAAGCGCGGGTTTTATCCTTGGGGCATTCAAAGCCTGCAATGCGACCAGCTGCCAGCTTCACCTTTACCGCTTTGACTATTACCATGATTCCCCCTTCGCTCGTTTCCATGTCACCAGTATGTCACCACGAAAGTAGTATAAACCGGAATACTTATCAACACAACAAACAAGAGATAAATGCTTAACTCTTTGATTTATTGAAAAATAGGCGGGTTATGGAATGGCAATCAACAAGGATAAAAATATAAATTCTCTTATTTGTAATCAGAAGGTCGAGGGTTCGACTCCTTCTGTCGGCACCAGTGTTCCAAGAATACCCTTGGTAGATGGGATAAAAGCTATCGCCTGCCTGTTGATTGTATTGCATCACTTAGCCATTTACGGCCCCATGTCAGATTCTGCCTACCCATTAATGCCCAATATAATGGATTGGTTGCGAGAATACCCAAGAATGGCCGTGCAGGTTTTCTTTATAGCGACAGGATTTTTATTAGCCA
>CANNJI010000093.1 GCA_947504875.1 Legionellaceae bacterium | reverse complement strand
AGCACAAAAAACTCTCCTCCCTAGCAAAAAAGCTCATTCAAATTTTAGAAAAAGAGAGTCCTGCAGCGGAGAAACAGGCATCTTTAACAAGACAAATTAAGCTGTTTAAACAAAATATCGATTTTTAGTGAGGAGTTTTATATGAATGACGACAGAGACCATCTTCAAGAGCAACCATTTATCCCACCACTTGTCGAAGTGGTGGCCAATATATCAATTGAAAATCTAAGAGCCATTGCGGTGGCTCAATTGGAACGCATCACCGATTATCAAAGTACGATTAACATATTGTCTGACTCAATCAATGTCGATGAGTTGATGCAAAGATACAAAGCTAGAAAAAGCTATTTTGGTATAGCTGCCGATTGGTTTGGGCAACAAGCGCTTTGGGTAAAGCTCTTAATGGGCGCAACGTTTGTGATTGCGGCTTATCTTTTAAGCTTATCCTATATATTAACAGGCGTAATTTATATTGCTATCGCATTTTTGATGCAAAACCACTTTAATATCACGCAAGAACAAGATGAATTGATTGCTGAAGACTTGCTTCATCTAAAACAGTCTTTGGTTGACTCCATCAATCATCTTGATGGTGTCTCGCAAATTATACAGAACACGCTGACCGCACTTTGTGAGTTAAATGTTCAAATGGCTGATATCAATGCGAAGCTTGAAGAAAATAATACTGATTTGGAAGGACAAATTGCACAATTTCAGGAAATAGTACTTTCCTTAGAAAGGAATAAAGCAGATCTCTTGTCTTCTACAGTACAACTAAAGATAAAATTAGAAATGGCTTACTCTCAAATCCACCAACATCAAAATACAATGAGCGCCAGCACTCAATCTATTGTCGAATCTGATAGGAGTCTTGGTGAAACTTGTGCTGGATTTAGAGTAAGCCTTGAAAGGTTTGATGAATTTACTAAAGATCAACAAGCTGTTGTTGCGGAATACGAAAAATTATCGGTTTTGTTAAAAAAGAGAATTGCAGAATATGAACAAGCCTTACTTGAAGTGCACCAAAGATCCTCTGTTCCTACAATTCATGAGGGCAGAGAACACGGTGAAATTACATTAGCATCATATGATCAAGATGAAGTTGAAGAAACCATTAGAGACAGCGCTCTTATTTGTGATCGTCTTGAGAGAGAACTCGCATCTTGGCAATTTAATGTCACGAAATTTCCTGACTCGGATGATCATGGGTTAGAAAGAAAACGCACTTACTCTTGTGGATGGTAAATTTATCTTAAAGTGCCAAATATAGGCACTTTAAGGCTTTTTATATTTGCTTAATTAAACGTACTTTTACCATGAAGCTTGGTTGGCAGGCTTGATGATAAAGTGGTACTTGTGTCATGACTGCGAATATCACTTGGACTGCGACGTCCTGATTTATCAAACAATGAACCAGCTTTAGGTCTTTGTAACCTATTGGGTTGCGCTGGTGATGAATGATTAGATACTCTGCCTGCAACAGAATGAGGGCTAAATTTTGCGATGAGATCGGATTATCTTCGATTAACCTCAGTCAATTCTGCAATTTTTTGCAGGTATTGTTGATTCTGTTTCCTAGATTGCAGAAGTTCAACCCTAAGCGTTGTCACTTCAAAATGGTGGGAGGTTTGTTCTTCTGTAGTTTGCATTTGCTGTTGTAGCTCTTCTATGCTTTGACTTGCGCGCATACTCAAACCTTCAGTTCTACGTGTAATCGAATCAACAGCCTCTCGCATCATTTTATCTTTTTCAACAAGCTGTGCACGGGTTTCTTCTAATTGAGCGGTAACAGCTTTTAGTTTATCGCGCAATTGAGTAAGCTCTAGCGTCATTGCTTCTGTAGAGTTGATTAAGTCCGTCAAATTGTCTTGCATTGTGGTGATAATACCCTGAAGCTCGTCTGTAGAGTGTTGATGGCTGGCAATAGTCGTATTTAAGGTTGTTATTAATCCTGAAAATTGTTGCTGCTTTTCGCGCATTCTAGTCACGATTGCATCAGCATCATGGCCAATTCTTACCGCAACCTCGTTAGCAGCCTCTCGTGCGCGAGCATCTCTTTGTTGAGCTTCTCTTCGCATTCTTTGGCGCTCCGCTCGTCTTCTTTCGTCTTTTTCTGCTTCCTTCCGCATAAAGTACCCAGTTATCACCCCACCGACAGCAACTGCTCCAGTGAAAACAAGATAACCTGCACCCATAGTAACTGGTTCTGGCATAATCATTCCTTTTTAAGATTGGACTACATTTAATCAATAATTGATTAAATACGAAGCACGATGGTATAAAAAAATCTTTTTATAGTCAATAAAATATCCATAATAAAAAAGGATTACTTATTGATTTTTATGGAGTATATGAATAGAAAGGGCCAATCGCCGTGTCAACGATTAACCCATTGGAATGACACGTTGCAAGTCCAACCTCGCGTTGCAACTATCACATAAATAACGCATTATTTCAATGCGCAATTGAGGAAAGAGGAAGGTGTTTTCAAAAATATTTCTTCTCATGAATCACATGAGGGTAATATTTAAAGCCCGTGGACATACGCAGGTTGTTGTATGTTGGCATTTATCAACCCAATCAATTGCTCAGTTGGGCGATCACTCAGCGTTTCATAATGGCTAGCACCATTATAACTAATAACTAATAGATTTTGTTGATCAAAGTCAGTCAATTTTGTGCCGGTTGGCAAGTATAGTCTGTTTTCTATATGCGTTGAGCTTTTCATCATATCTGGATGCAGGACGAAGATGGGGAGCTGTAAAATATTAGCCAAAGCCCGAAGCGTGTGTTCCCCACCCCAGGCTTTATCGCATTGAATATAAGTCAGATATGTATCAAAATCTGTTGCCCATTGCCAATCCACGGGGAAATCTTCATCACCAATTAATGTCACAAATTCACTTCTATGCTGTTGTAAATATATTTTTGTTAGTGATCTTAATCGGTACGCTAATTCTTCGCGTGTACCCAAATAGCCTATTCTTGCTTGGATGGCCAATGGAAGCCCGGTTGGGTATGCTTGCAGTAACTGTTCTGCAACAGATGTGAATTGGCAGTTACCGTCTCCTATTATGGGTTTTACTTGGACGCCAAGTGTTTCAAAAAGCCAAGGACAAAATTGTTCATATTGCAAAAGTTGTTCAGCAATTTTCTTTGCTTTAGCTTCTTTGTCGATGCGTTCTCTAAATTCTCTTTGCCTAGCAAGTAATTCATCCATTCCTTTCTTGCGCTCAGCATTTATTTTCGCGTTGGTACCACGTGTCTTTTCTGACGAACTTCCACCACTGCTTAGTACGGTGTAATCTGGGGTTGAGCTAAGACCCGTATAATTCAATGTTCGTCCATGCTGAAATAAACTACAAAAAACGAGACCTGATTTATCTCGCATAGGGTGTTGTGTAATATTAGCAATATATTGATGTCGATTTTCTTTATGATCAGCATCCGTATCGTCGGCAGAGTACAAGACATGTAAACGCACACCTGTTTTAGGTATGCGAAATTTAAAGACATTCTGAGTTTTTAACAAAACATCTTTAAAAAGTTTTAAAAATGCACCATTTTCTCTATCCATTAATCCTGTAAGCACTGTTTCACACACAGCACAGGGTGTTTTGCTAGAGTGAAAATGTAGCGCAATAGCAATGACTTTAATGCTATCGCCGGCTCTTATCGAATCGCCCAATTGATGTAATTTCAACACCAGCTGATTGACTAGTGCTTGTACATGTGGCTCTTCATATAAATACAAAGCTAAGGCTTGCTCAGAATGCTTGATACTATCAGCAGCTCTTGGCTTGTCTAGATTTTGATATTCAGGATGATGCCCATGTTTTTTTTCGGTGACATGAAAAAATTGCAATCCTTGGTCATATAGAATTTTAAGCTTTTCATAAGGTTTATAGGAGCGTGCAGTACTTGAAAGATCGTCAAAATGCAAGGCGCGATTATCTAAATTGGCGTTGGTTGGAATGATAATGGGTAATGTTACTTCGATATATTTTTTTACACCAGGTCTAGAAATTTTTAGCATAAATGTTAGAGCAGCCGTAGCCGCATTGCCGGCAGAGACATTAGGAAGATTTGCTTTTAAATCGATATGCTGTTGACCCAGAGTAACGGCGCGTTTAACAAGACCTGTTTTTCTACTTCGATAGAGTAATTGTAAAATAGGGTAATGTATCATCGATGTATGTCTTTCATTCACAAAATCTTCGGTTCTTTTAGCAGCTAACTTTTGAGCGGTGCTGACAGGAAATCTCGAGCATGCTGTTTTCTTTGTTTGTGATAAAGCATACAAAATCAGCATTTGTTTTAAAAAAGAACGAAATAGTGTTTTTGCAGCAGGTGTATATTTGCCATGTAATATTTTGATTTGTGTTGCAATAAAATCCCAACTGTATAAATCAAGGCGTATTGCAAAAAGCCTCAATACGGCCTGGTTATTACGGATAGCGGTAAAATCTGATTTATCTGGTGGCGTTTTGGATAAAAAATCTAAAAATAATCTCAACCCTTCAGCGTATAAATTTTGCGGTGTCTGATTAAAAATTTCTATAATTCTCTCGGTGTCTCCTAAATTACAAGCAGAAAGGAAATCAGGTTTGTTTACTTTGACTGATTTAGGGGGCATCTAAGTGTTCCAAAGAAGCGTTTTAAGGTGTGATAGATAAAATAATCAGCGTTACTCGCATCTAGCAAATTTTACACCGTCTATAAACGATTCTGCTTTTGCG
Organism: Legionellaceae bacterium; assembly: GCA_947504875.1. GTDB lineage: Bacteria > Pseudomonadota > Gammaproteobacteria > Legionellales > Legionellaceae > CANNJI01. Next base: position 5,086 of record CANNJI010000093.1, on the reverse strand, counting down.
ATTGCCTCTTGCTCTGTTGAGCAGTTTTCGTAATATCCGATGCGGTCGCTGTTAGCAAGAATTTCAACATGCCAAGTTCTGTGATTCTCGTTTTCATGAGCTTCATACCTATAATTAATCATCTTTGCCTCTTTTAAAACCAGATTACACGATTTCAATTTCTTCCGCTTGCATGCCTTTGGCGCCTTGTTTTGGAGTAAAGGTAACTTTCGCTCCTTCCTCAAGCGTTTTATACCCCTCACTTAATATTGCTGAAAAGTGTGCGAAATATTCCTTATCGCCAGCGGTAATAAATCCAAAGCCCTTGGCACTATTAAACCACTTTACTATTCCTTGTATTTTATTTGACATATGTTTATCTCTCAGTCTGTAAAAATTTATCATACAAGATTTTTTGTTCTGCGAACAATAAACTGAACTTAATCACGAGTTCCAACATATTGATCATCGAAATAATGTTTCAATCTAGACCTAAGCGTGCCGCGGCTTACCCCTAGTATGGCCGCTGCTCTTGATTGATTATAGCGACAATGCTCTATTGCACATTTATATAGCGGTTCTTCTACCTCTTCAATCACTAATTTATATAAATCCACAATATCTTTGTCATGTGTTTTTAGATGGACTTTAATCATTTCTTCAATAGCATCGCTTAAAGATTGCGCATTCAGTTTTGCTGAGACGTCACTTATTGTCATGAATCATTCCTTATTTTAAATCTTACTTAATATAACAAATTGTCTATTTTTTGAGAACAGATTTGTGTACTTTAACCTTTATGATACTTTGCTGTGATAGGGGGCTCAACAATCATGAATTATCATAAGCAAATGCAGGGATTATTTTGTCTTGTTGTCATGGGTATCTCTAAAAATAGATTGTTATTATAGCTCTGTCATTTGAGTAAGCGTTTCATTTTCCCTTATATATAAGGGGTAAAAATATCGGGATTTACCAAAGTCTTGCCATGCGACCTATGAAGATGAGGTTTTATAGCACCAAATACTAAGACTGCCATCAAAATAGCAATCAGACTCAAGCTCATTTTTTTATATTTCATCTTTATCACTCCTTTGAATATCGATGAAAGTCTCTTACGTCACAACCTCATGCAAATTAAGACGTTTTCTTAAAAATTGAACATCAGCCTTAAGACTTTGTTGTGAATCTGGGCGTTGGTTATCGACATATTCATAATATGTTAAAAGTGCTTCTAGTTTTTCACGCCCACTCGGAGATTTTGATGCTTGAATAGGCGATTGATTGTCTAGGGCAGGGATGGGTTCATTAAACCATCCTTCCCAATAGTTTTTAGCCATAGCGCTCATATGTGCTTGAATTTCTGGTAGCATGTCTTGCGGTATTAAAACCGAAGGTTCTTTGTTTGCGGGCATTGCATTTAGTTTCTGCTCAGGCGTTTCTAATAAAGTATTTTGAAAGTGAAGATTATTGCCTAAGTATTTGAGTAGAAGTTTTTTACCTTTTGTAGTGCGTTTTTCTGAGTTGGTTTCCAAAAAGAGCTTGTTTTTCTCAATGATAATTTGACCAAGCACAGTGTTTTCCCAGTCTTTATGTTTTTTATTGCCCTTTTTAAGCCATGGAAACTCGATTTTTGTTATTTGACCGCTATTAGATTTTTTTGCCGTATTTAAAAATTCATCATAATTTTTTGAGAGCGTCATGGGTAAAAGCCTCTGTAACGCCTCCTCAATAGGCATTTCTAATTTAAATTGTGATTTTGAGAATACTAATAAATCACCGTCTGTATTGAGTAGTGTTGGTATTTTCGGGTGGTATAAAACATCTAAGATTTCGAAGAAATAATCCAATATATCCCAGTCAAGCTCACGACTTAATGAAATCTTTGTAAGCGCATGATTATCGTTTTCAGCAACAAGCCAATTTTTAAAGTCTACGAGTTCAATATAGCCTCTTGCAGGAATCACCATAGGCGCCATCCCAACAAAGATGGATTGATTTTCTATTTCTAAAACACGACTGAAAACAATGTCGCCTTTTTCAAGGTAATGCGTGCCGTGTTTTTCCTTAATGGTATGCGTTTTATCAAGCAACAAATCTCTAATGGTAATTTCTTTTTCAGGCTCAACCTCTAAAATACTGTAAAAGCTATAGTAAGTGCCATTGATTGCCTGAATGAACTGCTTTTCTTTGCTATTCAATTTTTTCTGATATCGCTGATAGTAATTCATCGCGATGGTTTGTGAAGCATCGAAATCAACCCCATCAAAAGGCTCTTCTGCTATCCAGTTGAATAAAATCCAAGGCATACCAAATTGGCTTAAGAAATGCTCTTCATCCACTGCTTCTGGTAACGTTTTAGGGAGAAAGTCTTCAAGTGCTGTTTTAAACACTTCAGGTGGTAATGTGTTAAATATATACGGTAATAAATGCTTATCAACAACAGAACCTTCAGTCTGGCGTATACTCTGCCATTCAAAGTCAACTATGGTAATATTTGACGTGGTCATGCAGCATTTTTTGTATTTTTTGCCGCTCCCACAAACACAATCATCGTTTCTGCCTACTTTGATACTCATACCAATACACCGTGGGTTTGAGAGCGATTCTTTGCTTCAAAGGTGGTTTTGCATTCAATGCAATGAGTTGCTGTTGGATAGGCTTGAATACGTTTTTTACCAATCTCATTGCCACATAGCTCACAATATCCAAATGTTCCATTTTTAATGTTTTGTAAAGCGTTATCGATATCTCGGATTAGATTTTGCTCCAAAGCTTGTGCGCGCAATTTCATGCGAAACTCTTCTTCAACCGAGGCTTTGTCAATTAAATCAGAATGGTTTGAGCCGTTATGCTCTGCGTTTTGAATAAGTGAAACACTGTTTTCTATAAGAGACTGTCTCTTTGAGAGAAGAGTTTTTTGGATTTCTGTTAAGTCCACTTGGGTGAGGCGGTTATGTTCAACAGTCTTCGTAGTGCTAGCCATTCCTATCCTTGAATTTATAGAACTGCATAGTCTGATTAGGCGACGTAATTATATTCGATTGGTCGTGGTTTTTAAATACGGATGCTGTTTGATTTGAAAAATAAATGGTTTAACAATCAATGCGACGTTTACTTTCTCTGGGTAGCCCCGGTGCTGGATAAGCCTGATGTATCATCTTGTGTGTCACCTGCAACGGGCTGAATATCATGTGACATGGCCTGTGCTCGAAGATTTTCTGCTGCTTCTCGGTAAATAACAGTTGGATTGAGATCTTCCTCCTTTTCTTCTGCATGGGTTGCGATAGCTGGTGGTGGGATAAGTGCGGAAAACATTGAGTCTTCGCGTAAAATCCAATTTGGTGGTGCAGGTAATTTTTGTAGCTCATGATTCATAGCTATTTGTGCGTCGGTGATGCTTTGTATGGGTTCTCTATACAGCTCTGTTGTATAGGGTTTTCTATCTCCGCTAGGCCCAGAATTTCTAATATATGCATCATTGAGGCAATGCATTGTCCAATCAGGTAGCTGTCTTACCGTGTCATCAATGCGATATTGATATGCGGAGAAATACTCGTCTCCCTCTGAGACGTTCTGCCTTGACCATAAAACCTGGCCTATAACCTGATCGTTGGCAATAACAAATGTACAACCGATAGTTCTTTCAAAATCATTGGCATATCCTGGCTGATCGTACATAGAGTACATCCCGTCATGCTCGTCATGCGAGCCCCCATCATCATAAAATGGGCTGGGATGAGCATTTGAATCCACTCTCCACTTTGCGATATCGGGATCATCCATATAATGTGTATCTGCTGTTTCCCAGAAAGCTCCAGCTTGTAATCCAAAATCCGCGGCATCTTCTTCCGTTAAATTAGCCAAAAACATATTTGGAGCCTGTCTTGTAATAAACTGCAAAAAATGACAGCGCCCGGTATCAATCATTTCGGCTTCATCTGGTACGATCGAGATTTTGATGGCGTCATCTAATGCTTGAGAGTATGAGTGTCCACGTTCGAGAGGGATCTCAACACCTGCTTCAACAGTGATTCTTGGTGGCATAATAAAATTTGTTGTTTGCTCTACTATAAATATAGATCAGTAATCGAAACTTTTCAGTGACTTTTAGCAGGCATTGCTTTAAAATTGGAGAATTATTTCTCAATAACGATATTTTTAAGACACTAAATCATGAGCTCTTTCAAAGAAGAAAATACCATCTATAAGGCTATTATTAGACGAGATTCTCCTGCTGTAAATGCATTTTTAGCGCAAGGAGAGTCTGTGCCTGAATTTTTGTATTTACAAGTAACCAATCACGACCATCTTGCTGTCCTTCAGTTTATGTTAAATATTGAGCCAGAGAAAAAACGATATGCAGCAAAGCTTTCCGTAGGGCAGGGGGCTGTTACTTGCACAAAGTTTTTTTTAGAAACCGCCTCCATAAAAGATTGTGATGAGTTTGCTGGCATTACTCCGCGTAGAAACAATGAGATAATAGCTCAATTAATACAAAGCGCCATCGTTGAGAAGCGTGCGGTTTTGGAAAATGCGGCTGAGTTTTCTATTTGATGATTTGTTTTTATCTCTTCAATAAATCGATAATTAACGAATAGAAGGGCTGGTAGGCACTATATTTAAGATAACCTGTTCATAATCGAGAATTCCCTTTCTTTGGCAGGACTGAATAAGCACTGCCCCTTCTTGCGTCAAGCGATACCGTGAATTGTATTCGATGCCTGCATACACGTGAAATTGTGGCGCGTGTTTGTGGATGAAGCGAATCAATTGTGTGCCAATCCCTTGTTTTTGAAAAAAAGACTCTACGCTGATATGGGTTAATGCGCTATCAGAATCAATGGATGCAGTAGCAACATGAGTGCCGGCTTTGATAAAAATGTTTCTGCCTTGATGCCTATCAGCTCTATCAAAAGTAGTTTGGACGTTATATTCCGTGAAATCGCCAGTTGCTCGTATGCGCTCGGGGAAATACGGATTGCGAAGTTTAATTAATTTTTGAAACAATATTGAAAGGCAGGAGGCTGTCAAAATCATCTTGGGTTTTACAGGCACGGATATTTTCAAACAAATAACGGAGGTAATCAAATGGGTTCCAGCCATT
>CANNJI010000092.1 GCA_947504875.1 Legionellaceae bacterium | reverse complement strand
TACAGCTTGAGAAAAAGGGATTGATTTCACGCACTCCAAACACAGCAAGGTCGCTTAAACTTCGCATCTCAGAAGAGCAACTACCAAGATTAAAATAAAATCAGTTTGTACTGGGCAACTTGTCAAAACTAAATGGAAAAGGTACTAGGCATTCATGGTCTGGATGGTGTGGCGTTTTTTGTGCTATGAAGTTAAACCCCTCGCTTGTATTGATATGCAAGCGAGGGGTTGTTCAACTGTTATCATCTTCCCGCTGTTGTTCCAGCCTCTGTTGTCCGTTATAATGACCGATTAAAAACCCATTTGTTTTAGGATGTCTTTTATGCCAATTTATGAGTATCAATGTAATCAATGTCATCATACGTTTGATCTCATTCAAAAAGTGAATGATGAGTCTGTTAAAATATGTCCTGAATGTGATCAAAATACGGTGGTTCGGCTTGTTTCAGCCGCGGGCTTTCAGTTGAAGGGCACCGGTTGGTATGAGACTGATTTTAAACATAAGGGTAAACCTCCTGCTGCGCCTGATAGCTCAAAGACTGCTGGAGAAAAAAAAGAAAAAACCAGTGCGCCAAAAGGGGCAAGTGAGTGAAAGGTAAATCAATTCGAAGTATGCTGCTTGCAGGCCTGGTGGTGTGGTTGCCTATTTTAGTGACCTTCGCAGTGATCCGATTTATCGTGGAACTGCTTGACCGCTCGATGGCTTTGTTACCGCATGCTTATCAGCCTGAGCAGTGGATTGGCTTTCATTTGCCAGGATTAGGTGTGATTTTCTCCTTTTTTCTCTTGTTTATTACTGGTTTTTTTGTAACAAATTTCATGGGCCAGCGTCTCATGAGCTGGAGCGAGTCATTGTTGGAACGTATCCCTTTGGTTCGGTCAATCTATAACGCGACCAAACAAGTCATTCAGGCCGTTTTATCAACCAATAGTCAAGCTTTTCGAAAGGTGCTGCTCATTGAGTATCCACGCAAGGGAATGTGGACGCTTGCATTTCAAACTGGGTTGGTTGGATCTGAAATTGAACATCATACGGGCGAACCCATGCTCTGTATTTTTGTACCAACAACGCCTAATCCGACGGGGGGATTTTTAATGATGCTCCCTAAATCAGACGTCATTGAGTTATCTATGAGTGTTGATAACGCGTTGAAATTTATTATTTCACTTGGGGTGATGCCAATCACTAACCCCGACATCTTAAAACAATATACAAATAAATAGGCAGAGGGTATGAGAACGCACGTGTGTACAGATGTAAACGAAACCATGATTGATCAAACAGTAACCTTATGTGGCTGGGTTCATAATCGTCGTGATCATGGGGGAATTATTTTTCTTGATGTTCGTGACCGTTCAGGACTTGTTCAAGTGGTTTATGAGCCAGAACGTGCGGATGTGTTTTGTATCGCTGAACAATTACGTCATGAGTATGTGATCTGTGTAACAGGCGTTGTACGAGCAAGACCAGAAGGCATGATCAATGAAGCCATGCTTACAGGCAAGATAGAAGTGTTGGGTCTTAAACTAGAGATATTAAATACATCAGAGTTGCCTCCATTTTTGCCAGATGATTATCAGACCGTGAATGAAGATTTGCGTTATCGTTATCGTTATCTTGATTTAAGACGTGTGGGTATGCAGAACAATATGATTTTGCGCCACAAGTTGGTCCGTTGTATGCGCGATTATTTAAATCATGCAGGTTTTCTGGATATAGAAACCCCGATGTTGACCAAGGCAACTCCTGAGGGCGCGCGTGATTATCTCGTGCCGTCACGCGTTCATCCAGGGGAGTTTTATGCATTGCCACAATCTCCACAACTCTTCAAGCAGTTGCTGATGATGTCTGGTTTTGATAAATATTATCAGGTGGTGCGGTGTTTTAGAGACGAAGATTTGCGCGCAGATAGACAACCTGAATTTACTCAGCTCGATATTGAAATGTCGTTTATTGATGAGGCGGACATTCGCAGCCTGATTGAAGGCATGCTACGCACAATTTTTAGTACCTTACTTCAGGTTGAATTACCAACAGAATTACCCTGTATGACGTATGCGGAAGCGATGCGGCGTTTTGGTAGCGATAAACCCGATTTGCGGAATCCGCTTGAACTTGTTGATATTGATGATTTGGTTGAACAAGTCGATTTTAAAGTTTTTTCTCAGGCAGCAAAAGATAATCACAGCCGGGTTGTTGCATTAAAATTGCCTAAAGGATGTGAGCTTAGTCGTAAAGCATTGGATGACTATGCAACGTTTGTGGGTATTTATGGTGCAAAAGGTCTTGCTTATATCAAGGTCAATGATTCTACACAAGGGCTTTCAGGGTTGCAGTCTCCTATTTTAAAGTTCTTAACAGAAGAGAGTATTCAGGCAATTCTGCAGCGTGTAGCGGCCGAAACAGGGGATGTTATTTTCTTTGGCGCGGACAAAACAGCCATTGTAAACGATGCCATGGGTGCTTTACGTACAAAACTGGCCCAGGACTGTGGCCTTATTGAGCCGGGCTGGCGTTTATTGTGGGTCATTGACTGGCCTATGTTTGAACAAGATCAAAACACTAAACGACTGCAAGCCATGCATCATCCTTTTACTTCACCCCAGGATTTATCAGCACAAAAACTGCTTGAACATCCAACCGAAAGTCTCGCTAAAGCCTATGATATTGTTATTAATGGGTATGAGATTGGTGGTGGGTCGATTCGTATTCATCAAATGGCGCTCCAACAAAGCGTATTTAATTTGCTTGGAATTAATCAAGAAGAAGCGCAGTTAAAGTTTGGGTTTTTGCTCGATGCCTTGAATTATGGGTGTCCACCGCATGGAGGTATTGCGTTGGGTGTTGATCGTTTGGCAATGTTGCTCACGGGCTCATCTTCTATTCGTGATGTGATTGCTTTTCCTAAAACTCAGTCGGCATCGTGTTTACTCACCCAAGCGCCTACAGCTGTTTCAAAAGACCAACTCACGGAATTGGGGATTGCCCTTGCTGCGAAAAAATCATCTAAATAAATATCATCCATTCAAGCGAGTTAAGCGCCTTTTCTCGCTTGTTTCTTTTTGTTTTTTGATCTTATGTGGCTATGCTCCGGTTGCTTATTTAGATCCGGCACCCGATCAAATGCTGTCGTATTTAATACAAGAAAATAATACGTTAACTAAAACAATTCATGATGAAGAGAATAGACTGGTGCCTAATACAGACATCAGCATTAAAGACGAGAAACAACAGCTTGTTACACAACGTCAATTAATAAAGTCCAAAATACAAACATTTGAACAGTTTTTGTTTAATGAACAAAAAAATCAACAGAGTCTTCAGCGTGAGTTTAAAAAAATGCAACGTTCGCTGTCGGGTGACAGTAAGGAGTCATCAATACAGGAACAGTTAAATTTCATTCAGGAAAAAAGGACCTCCAATGAAAAAGTAATTGCCTTGCTGAATGATGATCTGAAACTAGCACGTGAGTGCGAGCGACTCTTAGATACTCGTATTCAGGCGCTTTTGGTGCGTGAAGCAACAGTTAAAGAAGTTCAGCAAATACAGGCGGCGAGACAACGCATTACTGCTTTGGAAGCAACGAGGTCTTTGCTTTACGAGCAAAATACGGCTCGGTTTCAACCAGATTCTTCTCTTTCATTGAAAGATGAGGCGCTTGTTTTTTTAACGAATCAAGACATTTTAGTGGTTGGTTCTGACATCTTGCAGGAGCAATTACGTATTAAACGCATTAAAGCTGATTTTGCATTTGCGGAAAATCCAGAAATTAAAGTCATTGAATCTGTCACAAAAGTCTATCAACAACTGATCAGAGAAACGCTTGATCTTAATCAACGATTAGAGAATATTCGTGAGTTGCTTCAAGCTCAGTTACACGATGTCTCTGATTCGTCTATTCGACGTTCATTTTTGGCGCTTGAAAAGAAAATAAACGTACGCATTCAAAATTTAAAACAAGATTCAACCTATTTAACTCATGGGTTAGAAAAAAAACAATACGCATTAAAAAAGCAGCTTTCCTCTCGCCAAACGTTATCAGAGTATCATTTGAATGTATGGCCTGATATTTTTAATCAGGTATTGCAGATCCCTTCACAATTTTACCTTTATGTTAAATCGTTGGTGATAAAAGTTCTCGATTATAGCAGCTGGCACGGTGGATTTTTCTTGTTTACTTTGTGGGGCTCTTTATTCTTGATTTTGGGTACTGCAATTGCATTAGCGTCGACTCTGCGTCAAATAACGCAGAATAAAATACGTTCACGATTATCAGCTCACCTTTTTGATGGTCTGCTCGCACTCATTTATCAAAATATTCCACAGGTCACGTTGATTGCTATGGGATTTATGTTGTTGATGTTGAATCAAGTCTCTTATTCAAGTTGTCAATTACTAATTCATTTAACCATCATTTGGATGATATACAGACAACTGGTTTTAATTGCTCGTTTAACCTTACTTGAGCGATTGGACGACTTCTCGGGACATGATGTTTCACTGTATTACCGATTAAAATGGTTATTACTGTCAGGTGCTTGGTCAACAACGTTGATGGTGATGAGTTATGAGTTGCCTTTATCTTATTTGTTACAAGAAATTTTTAATTGGTTGTTTATGTTGTTTTTGTTTGTTTTTTCACTCGTGTTATGGAAAAGTCGTGATGCCATAACGTATGTTTTGCCCCCGCTTTGGAGAACTCGAGAGAGTTATGTCCGTCATGTGGTCTCGTTAATTGGTATCTTGCTACCCATCACCTTATTGACAACCTCATTGATTGGTTTTGTCGGCTATATTAACTTGGCATGGACGATGAGTCGCTATCAGGCGTATGGGTTATTATTTATAGCAAGTTATCTTCTGATACGAGGTTTATTGCGTGACTTGCTTTATTCTGTTTCGGAATGGATGGTTGCTTTTTTGCATAACGGTTGGTTGTGGGTTGAAGTCATTTTAAAGCCATTGGATAAATTACTCCGCATTTCATTACTTGTCATCAGTGTTTACTTGCTTTTGATATTTTTGGGTTGGTCGTCAGATCCTAAATTAAAAACGTTAATTGTTACGATGGTTTATTATCCCTTGATTAATGTCTCTGGTGTTCATGTGACGCTCATGAGCTTGAGTGAATTTTTTGCTTTGCTTTTCTTGTTTATTTGGATTGCAAAATGGACGCGAGAATGTTGTTATCGTTGGTTATATCGTGACGTCATCGATCTTGGGATCCGCAACAGTCTTTCAGTGTTTACTCAATACGCGGTCATTTTATTAGGATTTTTTATTACAGTTCGAGTATTGGGTGTCGATTTTACTGGAATGGCTGTTGTCTTAGGTGGATTAGCGGTAGGGATGGGGTTTGGATTACGTGATTTTGCGAGCAATATTGTTGGTGGTCTCATGCTGTTAATAGAGCGTCCAGTTCGAGAGGGTGATCTGATTACGATTGGTGATTATGAGGGTAAAGTTGCTCATATTGGGATCCGTTCAATGCGTGTTTCGTCTTGGGATAATATGGAAGTTCTGATCCCCAATGCGGAAACGTTTAACAAGCCATTTAGTAATTGGACCCATCAGGATAGTATTGTAAGAACAGTTGTTCCTATTAAAATAAGTCGTGTTGATGATCCTGTGGCAGTTCAACAATTAATTTTTGATGTATTGGCGATTATACCGGAAGTATTAAAAGAGCCTGCGGCGCAAGTTTTTCTTAAACAAATAGACGACACACTCATTGAATTTGAAATAAGATATTTTATTAATGTGCAACTGTATACACGATTTGAAATTCGCTCAAAAGTCTTGTTTGCAATTATGGCGCAATTTAATGCTGCAGGTGTGAAGCATCCTGTACCTGCTTTGCATGTGGAGCTCGATAAGTCGTGAACCGTTCTCCTGATAGCGAGGCGGCACTAGTTGTGCGGTGTAAAACGATAGAGGGACTCAGTCTTGGGCAATTGGCAGAACGTATGCAAGTTTGTGTTCCACAAGACCCTATGGCAAGGAAGGGGTGGTCAGGTCTTTTAATTGAGCAAGCTTTGGGTGCAACAGCAGGGGGCCTTGCACTGCCAGACTTTCATCATTTAAATATTGAACTTAAAACGATACCACTTAATGCAACTGGAAAACCAACGGAATCAACGTTTGTCACCAGTATTCCCTTATTGACAATACAGCAACAAACATGGAAAACGTCGACCTGTTATTCAAAATTAAAGCGTGTATTGTGGGTGCCTGTAGAAGGATGTTCTAGTATACCTTTTTCACAACGTCGGATTGGTCGGGCTGTATTATGGTCGCCGAATCAAGAGGAAGAGGACATTCTATCGACGGATTGGAACTTACTGAGTTTTATGATAGGCGCGGGGCAGTTGGGATTGCTCGATGCACGTATCGGACAATATTTACAAGTACGACCTAAAGCGGCCAATGCAAATGCTTTGTGTTATGGATTTGATGAAACAGGGAATAAAGTCTCAACGATGCCACGAGGATTTTATCTCAGAAGTGCGTTTACATCAAAAATAGTTGCAATTAATCTCTAGTCGTGTAAAATAAAAACAATGAAAAAGAAAATTACCCTTATAATACTAACCGTCATATGCTTCTTTGTTGTTCATGGACAAGTGTTTTTTAAACATGGACCAACCGGTATCACATTAAAGCCTGTGACATTTTCAGCCTTGCCTGCATGGCAGCAAGCCAATACCATTAAATCGTTAAGTGTTTTCCAACGCTCTTGTCGTGTTTTTTTGAAACAAGACCCTACAAAAGCAGTGGGAACAGCGTTACTCCCCATTCAGGTGAGCGATTGGAGAGAGACCTGTTCGGCTGCAGTGCAGATTCAAAATCCATCAAAAAAAGTAGCACAGGCCTTTTTTGAACAATGGTTCACGCCAGTCGAATTTAATGATGGTGCTCCAGTAGAAGGTTTGTTTACAGGTTACTATTTACCTGAGTTTGATGGCAGTTTGGTTAGAACAAAAGAGTATGCTGTGCCTGTTTATGGTGTTCCTTCAAATCTTGTAACAGTTCATCTTCATGATTTTGATTCAACGATTCTTCATGGGAATTGGGTTGGGCGGGTACAAGGCAAGAAACTGATTCCATATTACACACGAAAAGAAATTAATGAAGGGGCCCTTAAGGGATTGGCTTCCGTTGTTGTTTGGTTAAAAAATCCAATTGACCGTTTGACTTTAGAAATAGAGGGCTCTGGACTCGTTCGCCTGACCAATGGAAAACGGTTATCGCTGGGTTATGGCGCTCAAAATGGTGCGCCATATACACCAATAGCGCGTGTTTTGATTGAGCGTGGCGTGATGACTTATGATAATGCCTCCATGCAGCGTATACGTGCTTATTTAGATGCGCATCCCGAGAAGGTTGATTCAGTTTTAAATCAGAATAAATCAGTTGTTTTTTTCAGAAAAGAGTCGAATGAAAATGCTTATGGTTCACAAGGTGTTGCATTAACACCTGGCTATTCTCTTGCGGTAGATACACGATGGGTGCCTTTAGGTGTTCCTTTGTGGCTTGACACGACAAGACCTCATGAGCATCGGGACGCGCAGCTTCCGCTACGTCGCTTGATGGTCGCTCAAGATACGGGTGGCGCCATTCGAGGTGCTGTTCGTGGAGATTTCTTTTGGGGCTCAGGTGATAAGGCAACTGCCGTTGCTGGTCGCATGAAAAATAGAGGCCATTACTGGCTTTTACTTCCTTCGGATGTTGTTAAACACATGAACATTGCTCGCAGATAAACTGAATTTTTCTGCACTTTAGAGCCAATTAAATTTTCTCTGACTTATTCGCTTACGGCAATGGCTCGTTGGCTTCCAACCTCCTGCGCTTTATTTGCCTTCAGAACATAAGTCGTAACTCCCCATCGCGTCATTCAGCTCAGGGCGACGTGTGTTCTTTATTCTCAGTGAATCTAGTGAACTTATCTACAACTTGGGGGTGTTTTTAAGAACTAATGTTTGCAAATAAAGACACACTGTGTTAATATTGAACTCGAAGTCTAACTGGTAAACTTAAATAAGGGGTATCATATGTTATCTTCCATGTTTGAATTGGCTTTCTTCTACGTTTCTCAGTATGCTGTTGATAATGCTATTTACAGCTTGAGTCATAAGAAAAAAGTTGTTACTGATGAAAATCTTTTGATTGAAAATGTAGCGTCAATTGCTGATGATGTACGCTCAGTTGCTGATGATGCAAAATTAGTTGCTGAAATTTATGATACTTCCTTGATTTATAAAACTGTTCCTGAATACGAGGGCGTTGAAGATCTTCATGCCTTAATGAATCCAAAACAAACCAATTACAATCTTATCCATGAGTCAAGAAAAAATAAATCAACCTTGAGCGCCGATGAGCAGCTCGCTGGTCTGATGACAATGTTTGATACTAAATTAGGTTATGATTACGATGTTCAGTATCTTGACACTGTAAGAGCAACCTTAAATGGATTAAATACGCAGTTAGAGACATATCGCACAACATTAAAAGCAGATGAAAAGCAAGGCACACTTTCCAAAATGGTTGAAGCTGTTATGCAAGGCGAAACCTTTAAAGACAGGATGCATGAATCAGTAAAAGACGCGGTTGTGTCGATTGATTTGATGAATGAAGATAGCAACCATGTTAAATCAATGCTTGATGTCGAATTCAGTGTTCCACACGTTGCGAAAAAAGTTAAATTCAAAGATTTACCAACACGTTTAACGCAAGAAATTGCTGAAACAAAAGCAAAACATGGTTTTTCTGTCGATAAAGCACAACAAAAACATGTTTCTGATTTAGAAAACTTTAAATTGTTGGCTGAGTCGTGGATTGCTAATGTGACTGATTTAAGAACGACAAACATGAAAATTGTAGATGCTACAATCGTGTTTTTTAATCAAGTAAAGAAAGTCGCAGGTTATATCGGTGGTGTTGCATTAACGCTGTTAACAGGGATAGCGGCTGTAGGATATGCTGCATATCAAAAAATAGCAGGTGCATTGCAATTTGGTCTAACAAAAGCGCTTGATGCAGTGATGGTTGTCATGAATGCACTTGGTTCTTTTGTAAAGAGCATTGTTAATCACACGATTGATACTGTAAAAATGGTTGCTTTAAATAAAGGTTGGTATGCCGCTCAATCTGACAGAACAAATCTTGACGGAAAGGATGCAAAACTGTTTCGGCAAGTGTTTTGGTCTGCTGCGATGGGCACCCATATGTACGCAGAAGCACTCAATGAGCGCAGATTCGCAGTGCATAAAAAAGAAATTGTTAATGCAAGTGATTTCTTAGCTGAAGTCGGTGTTATTCAAGGGAAAAATGTTCAAGATAAGTCGCTTGATTTGTCGTTAGAAGAACGTACTCGTCTTGTTGAAACCCGAATCAGTACACTGCAGGGTAAAAAAGCCAGCTTAGAGCAAATGATGATGAAAATTGGCTCTAAAATGTCTAATACAACCTATCAGGCCTGTGTGGATGTTCGAGACCAGCTGACAAGGGATATCGCTTCGCAAACAAAACTGTTGAACACCCTGTTGCCCAGCACGCTTCAAAGTGTTGTGTCAGGTGTTCGAAACTTCACGCAAAATACATTTTTTGCTCAGAAGCCAGTTGTAGCACGTAGCGAAATTACGCTTGATGAATTAAAGCGTGATGTCGTGATTGCTGAAAATGTCGCTGTAGAATTACCAAGGGTTATTGAAGATGAGATTGATGCAGTCTTACCTGCTGTGATTATCTCGGCTTAAAAACATCCTATTGTTAGCCTAACCCACCTCAACAGAGGTGGGTTTTTTTTTGTGTATATGCCTGATTAAATTACAGCAATTCCCGCCATTAAAAAATCTATAGCAAAATAAAGGGTTTTAGGTGCATTTGAAAAAAAGATTTCGTAAACTATGCGCAATAGTTCAGTAAGAACGCCTTCTCCCATTGATGGGAGAAGGTGCCCGACAGGGCGGATGAGGGT
>CANNJI010000091.1 GCA_947504875.1 Legionellaceae bacterium | reverse complement strand
TCCATAACTGGCTGGATTCTAAATCAATTCAAGATGTGTGCATACCTTAGCCCCAGCCCTTCTCCCAAAACGGGAGAAGGGAGCAGTTCAGTGCAAGATTTTAACATCTGTGTCCAAGTAAACATCATTTTTGATGGGACAGCCCTGCGTCGTTCCCCTTTATCTATTGATTTCAAGCATAGAACATCGTAAGTTGATGACATTTTATCAAATGGAGTTTGATATGCCTTTTTCTTCAACTGTTGACCCGATTATTATTCGTATGACGCAAGAAGACCGACAATCTATTAACTTGATGATTCAGCATAAACGTGACGAATTTGAAAACGTAATTAAAAAGGGCATTGTTTCAATGCTTAATGCTCATATAGAGCGAAAAAAAATATCCAAAGAGCGTAAAGCCTATTTAAACGTTTTGACGAGACGTGGTCAGCAAAAAAAAGAGCAATTATCTATGATTGCAGAGACAGCTAAGCACGCTACTGCATCTGCACCACTGGGGATAAGTGTAGCCAGTCACTTGGCAATTGCTACTGCTAATGGCGTTGGTTCTGCTGCAATTGAAAATGCCGAAACCAGAAGACAAGAAACAGAAGCTCAAGAGCAATTTCACTCAGCACAAATGCTGCATTATGTCACTGATCAAGATTATGAAGATATTGCACAATCGGTCGCAAGCACACTGAGTTACAGGTTTCAGTTTCTATTGTTTCGACTTGCTGCTGGTGAAAATGGTTATATGAAACTTGCAGAATTTTTTGTCGACTCTATTAACAAGCATGCCATTGAACGCCTTCGTGAACATAAAAACGAGGTTGTTAAAGCGCTTATTGATGCGGCTATTCCGCCCTCTACGGATGCCATTAGTTATAGGGACTGGCCTCAGGTTAATTTTAGTAAATTTAAGCTTCAACACCGATTTGCTTTACATAAAGCATTAGAGCTTGATGAGGATGCAAATCAAATTATTGCTCGATGTGGCCCTGCTGTGCGCGCATTATTAGGTGCTTATCGCAGTCGTGTTGATTCTGTATCGGGAAAAATTAGATACTATAATCCTTATACGATTCTCGGTGCTTTAAATCACGCGCCTATTTTAAATAGCGAAGCTGGTGTATTTAAGGGGTTAGAAACACCCGATCGTAAATTTGAAATATTGGATGGCACCATGAAGTACCCTATGATTTTACTTGCTGTTGGAGAAACAACAGCAGATTTAGGGGTGAATTTTGCAACAAAGGCCACAGGAAGATTTTTAGAAAGCGCACATGTTGTTGCTTTACTTCGATTGGTTCCAGGTTTTTTTTCACATCAAGTCATACATCAGCGTTCAACACATGAGCCACCTGAAATAGCTTTACCAACAATCAATAATGCGGACTTACGCTATCCACTAGAACAGTTTGAATGTCCATGGACTCAAAAAAGAGAATATGTTTGGCAACAAAGGTTGGAATATTTATATACGATAGATGCTTCAGGAGTTCCTGAAGAGGAAGTCGTTTTGACCCAGGAAAATAGCAGACTTAAGGCAATGGAGGCGGCAAGTAATATTTTTGATGTACAAGAGGCTAAAAAAAATTTACAGCTGGTTATTGATAAGGCATTACTCACGGAGATAGAAGTTAATGCTGTGGATATTAAAACACAAGAACGAAGTAAGATGCAGCTTGAAGCAGCCATCGCATCTAAATATGCGGCGCTCGCGACAAGTGAATTGATGACATGTTCCATCCAATGTAATGCCTTAGATGAATCAAATTTTAATTTGGCTGTCGACGGAATTGAGGCGGCTAATAGTGCCTTTAATGCAGCCCGAGGTATACCGGTAGAGGAAACCAGCAGATATCATCGGGTTGTTGATGCATCTAGCAAGGCAACTGAATATGTCAACTTTATTTTTCAACAGCATGCTTTTTATCGAGAAAACTTTCAAATGGTTTTAACGCTCGTCCAAAATACAAAAGAATTTATTGCCGGTGAGAAATGGCACAATAGAAACACCGTGAATCAAATAGGTAAAATAAAAGCTTTTAAAGCGCTGATAAAAGAGGATGCGCAGGAGTCATCCACACTCATGAGTTTGAGTCGAACGATGACAGAGTATCTTCAGCAAGAGAGTCCGCCGCTTGGGCAAACAACTGCATTGGAGGCTTTTTATCGTGCGTCTGATGGATTACGCGATGTCTTGGACGCGCAAGATATACCGGCAGATCCTGCTACAACATTAAAAATAATACAGTGTCATCTATTAGAAACTCAAAGAAATAGGGAGCACATCCACTTGGCATTCGCGGTAGATATGTGCGATCTAGTCGATTCTTCAACGACGCCTGTAGACACTGCCCATGAGGATATAAAAGTCAGCGCCTTGGCGGCAGCGGATACTGCGCATAATCAAGCGTTAACCGCTTTACAAAATACAAATCAGCTGATTGCAAATTTAAGTGTTTGGCAAAGGAATATCAGTTTAGGGACGGCAAGCGAAGCTTTGTTGCGTTCATATGTTGCTCAGGCTGTTGACGCTAAAAATGCAAGTTTAGCACTCCTCAGACGAATAAAATATGCTCATCAAAACCCATCATCAGATATTGCCGTGGACGTGAACCTTTTTTTAGCACGTGCTCAAGCCAATGCTGAACGAGGGCTTTTACGTTTTATTGTGAAACAACATGAAGCAGCGCGGTTAATAAAAACCGAAAAATCAATGCCAAATACCGCGTCAGACTTGCGATTAGAAGAAGCACTAACTCAATTTGAGCTGGCAGTTCGGCGGTTAAACCATGCCATAAAGTTAGACCGTGTAAGCCAAGCAACAACAGCTCATGATCGCGTGACACAGGCCGTAAATATAGCCTCTTCAATTCCTTCATTTCAAGCATTAGAAAAAAATACAAGACATGTTCAGCAGGCTCGAATGGCAATTGAACAAGCGCTCACACATGATATTGAAATAACTGATTTCTCAAGAAACAAGGCGCAATGGGCTGTAACTGAGGGTGAGCGTGCGGTTCAGGAAATGAAAGAAATGAAAGAGGAACTTTGTAACCTTCAAAAATATTGTATCTTAGAAGAGTTATCTATCGATACCTTATCTGTGTCGGATAGCAAGTCGGACAGTACGTCAACACCAACCAATGTAAAACAGTTGGCAGATTTGGATGCGTTGTTTAATTTGATGAATACATCAGATGTGAGGGGTCCTCAGGACTTGGCCGACTCAGAGCTGTGTATTAACTACCTACTTTATCAGCTTATTGATACGTGTACTTCTATTTCAACGGGAGTTATTTTACGTGAAGCGGAAATTAAATCTAAAATTCTAACAAGTATACAGTTTTTAAAGCATGAGATAGCGCTTGGAGCAAAAGGTCTTTCTGCTCATTGGGAGTCGTGGCTCTTGGCTCATGTTGTAGAATGGGTGATGAATACCACACAAGAGATGGAAAAAAACGTATTGTCTCAGCTTGATGCTGCGAAAAAAGAATTAAATCTTATTAAACAAATTGCTAACGATGAATTCTCTGCGCTTAAAACAGCAAGAGAATCAGCTCTGAAAGCGATTAAAAAAGCCTATATGGACATTGGTCATGCCAGAGAAAAACAGCGTGAAGTTGAAAAGAACCCTCATGTTTTAGGGCGTGTGACATGGGCGTTGGTCCAAAGTACGCTTGCATGGAGTGCACGTCTGACCGATTCGGAATATAAATGGCTAGAGGGGAAGCGTGAGGCCAAATATGTTCAGAGATTATCTGTTGATTATATGTCTTCCAGGATGAGAGCGTATTTATTTTCGTTGGTCTATAGTCGATGCATGTTGGATAATCAAAAAGAGCAAATACGGCGTTTAAATAGAGTATTTTTTTTATTAAAACAGTGTCAAAAACAACTCTATGATTTAGGGCAATCAGCCGAAAAAGTCAATTTGAAAGCGTTGCCATTTTTAGAGAAAAAACATGATTGGTTAGATAGCTTAGTGGGTAATAAATTGGAGCAGGCTGAAATTGATGAAAATAATATAGCACTGTTTAAATCGAGTATCGAAGCCCAAGCAATACGCATTTTCTTTGGTGAATGGAAGAAGAAAACCCATAATGAGAATAAACAAGATGTACGGACGTTAGCTTTAAAAGCTGCGATGAAAGAAAAACAGCAATCCGTTGCCCGGCATGTTGATTTGGTCAGGCCTGGCAATGAAAAAGCAAAAATACTCGAAAATGAGATGGAAGCAAATAGTAAAGCTGATTTTTCTCATGAAAAAAGGAAAATGAAGCATATGCTCCCGACTTCTGTACGTAAATGTAAAGATGATGCGGCAAATAATACAATAGATGATATTGAATTGATGGTAGAAAAATTAAAAGATCAATTGGATAAGATTATCAGTACAAACACGTCGACTAAATCTGGTGGTTCTAATCACGGTTCCTTTACTGATTTGCAGCGAGGGCTCTCAATGAATCATCAGCCCTTAACGCCATCACTTAGACGAGAAAGTGTTTCTACACAGGGTATTTTTGCGCATGTGCAACGTAATTTGAGTAGCTCATCGCAGAGTTCACCAGCGGGTGTACTTATTCAAATATTGTAAGCATTTCTTTTATAGATGTCATAGGGTCCGATGCTTGTTTCATGAGTATACTGGGACCAGGCATAATGAAAGTTTGTATGCTTCACATATTCACGAGGAAAATCTATGGGTTGTTTTAAATACAGTAGCGATGATGGATTATCAACAATGACATAGTGCGGTTTTTTATTGTTGAGATCAGTGCTGATTGTATTTTTGATAAATGGCAAGACGTGATCTTTGTATTGCGTGTTCAGTTGAGGTGATAGTCGATAATATTCCCAGTTAAAAAAAGAAAAACTTCCAACATAATGCGCCGTTGAATAAAATTCTAATACAATAAGCTGATGGGTCATGCTAAAAAAATCATAGGATTGATTCGGCTCTTTTTGCTTGAGGTAATTAAGCATTCTTTTGAATGCGCTGTCCGAGTTGAAATAAGTGATTAATTCCTTTGTTAATATCATGTTGTTGAATACGAGGATACATAAAAGGGTTGAGCCGAGCCAGCCGACTAAGAGGAATTTAAATCCCTGTCTGAATCTACTATCGTAAAGCTCGGCGAGTATCAGGACAAAATACAATGATGCGATGGCAACGGCAGGGTATATATGATAATACCAAGTCACCCGCGGAATTAAAAAACTGATGAGATCGCCGATGAGTGTTACCATGAGTAACGAGTGCAGCAGGGTATATTTTGTTTTTGTATGCGCAATAAAGAATAAAAATGGCGTAATGCAACATAAGACAAAGTATGGGTAGGTAAGGACAATCTTCCATGGTTTGATAATTCCAGAATAATAAGGCATCCATAACGGTAAAATCATGTGTAAATAAACAGGACAAAACAATAGCACACTGATGTTGTATAAAAGGATAAACGATAGGGCGGTTATGGATTCAATACGTACCCATCCCCAAAAATTTCTTTCTTTATAAATAAAAAATAATTCAATAAGACAATATATGGGCAAGAAAAAAGGCTTGATAGAAAATCCAATGCCCGCCATTAGGCCCATTAAGAAAGCGAAATATTGTGGTACCGATAGATTTGATAAACGACAAACAGCAAGTAGAATGTAAGGTGTGCTAAAAACAACCATAAGATGTTCGCGTTGTCCAAATGCGCCAGATGGTAATAAAAGAAAGATGAAGGATAAAGCATAAAACATGATCCTGGCCATTCGTGTAGAGGGTTGAAAAATTTTTTTGAATAGATAAAACGAGGAAACTGAGGATATAAAAATTAAGCTAATTAAATAAAATCGCAAGGTATAAATGATTTTTATTCCGGTCAGCTTTGTTATGGCAATGGGGAGCATATTAAGATAAAAAATAAGGGGGGGGTTGGGTTCAAAAATATCATGTCCATAGGTTTCGCCTTGGAGCATTTTTTCTGCTGTATCTAATATAATAGCAAGATCTTTATGAAGGTAGGTGTGCGTTTGAATCCAATAAGCACCCAGGCATAACATCAGTAATGGTGCCAAACAAAAGATAAAATCAGCACTTTTTTTGCTCATGAAGGCTCCCTATTCAGTGAGGGTATTTATCGTGCCATCCCGCAATACCCGAGAGACCTGGGTATTCTCCGGGCGCTTTTGGGTACTTGGGACGACGCGGGGTGTTATCTCAAAGGTATGCTCTGGTTGGTTGGGGCAGTTTGTTTGATCTGTTGTATCAGGATGGTCTTGTTTGGTGGCTTGAATGATTCGATGCACCAGTGCTTTGTTAATGTAGGTTAATTCAAGCACGCGGGGTGCGGGGCCTTTCATGTGTTGACTAGAAAAATATTGATTCGTGCAGTTGTTTCCGTGAATATGCAGCAGAGCAAACGATTCATTTAATTTTGATATCAATTGAATCGCTTGCTCCGTCTGTTCAGATTGGGTGAAGTGAATTTCAATTAAAATGCCTGTGATGTAAGGCGTGTACTGAAAAATATCATTAAATGCCGCATATTCCGCGCCCTCGATATCCATTTTGACAAATATATTTTTATTACGAAGTTTTAATTGATCCAATTGCTGAGTAAACGTACGAATATTATCGGATGACTGCTGGTTTCTGTATAGAAATTTGTCACTGGAAATGCACTCTCGGACAAACGTAAAGTGTGGATCGTGATGTGTTATTTTTTGCACCCCACAATCAAATCCATAGGATGGCTTGTCGTAACGCTGTGAAAACTGTTCTTCAAAGGAAATGTCATTGGCGACGCCATATCCTAGAAGCACATCGCTATGTTCTAAGGCCTTATCGGGTACCATGTATCCGCCGTCATGATCTTTTCCTAATCGACTCAGGGTGATTTGTCCATGTTCATCAAAAGCTTTAGAAACGATTAATAATGATGTTAATGCATCGAATTGAGCTGTTTTTTTGGCGGTAAAGGTATGTTTTTGGAAGAAATAAACCATAAGTAAGGAAAGTATCAATATAATGGGTATAGGCAATACAATTTTAAGTATTTTATTCATGAAAATAATACGGTTATATTGGCATGACTTTTCATGTTGAATTTTACCGATATTTTTGAGGAGTGACATGTTTAACGCGTTGCTATGGTGGCCAGACCTGGAATCGAACCAGGGACACAAGGATTTTCAATCCTTTGCTCTACCGACTGAGCTATCTGGCCAAGAGCGGATGCTATTAAACGACGAGAACGCTTTGGTGTCAAGAAAAAAAAACAGTTAGGTGCGATTCATCCTGCATATCTGGTTTTTTTTGCTTTATTTAGATCATTGTGGTGAAAAGCCATCCGGTTTTTTCGAGCCCTCTCCAAAGAAATAAAGCTCCATTTCCTTGTGAAGAAATTCTCGTGCACTCGGCTCGATCAGACTCAGTCGATATTCGTTGATCAGCATGGTTTGATGAGAAAGCCACATACGCCATGCTTCTTGTGAAATTTGTTCATAAATTTTCTCACCCAGTGGGCCTGGAAAAGGCGCTTTAGCCAATCCAGGGAGTGTTTTTTTTAGTTTTGTACAATCAATTGTTCTTGTCATGATAATTTGCTTAAAAAGATTCGAAAGGCCAATTATCTAGAAATGGTGTGCTTAGTGCAACTGGTGCTTGAGTATTGACTTCAAGCGTGGAGGAAACCGGCGTGGTTTGTGTCTGTGTTTCTGTCTCGGGTATCAAGGCCTCAGGTGCGGGATTTGAAAGGGCTTCGGCTAAGGTAATAAAACGATAGCCATGTTCTTTGTACATCGCAATGACATCACTTAAAAAATGACTATTTAATAGATTCGCATGAATCAGCAGAATTTGTTTGGCGTCTTTCCCGTTCGACCTATTTTCTGCACGAAGTGTTTCATGCCAAATGTAATCGAGATAGCGTTTTTTCATAGCGGGAAGTGCAGCTGGTCTTGCACGATAAGCAATATGATAGAGTTGCTCATTGAATTTAAAATCTTTGCTGTCGATGGTGACAGGCGCTACAACATAACCATTATCCGTAAGATACTGGTGGATTTTCGTTTTGGTTTCACCGCGACCCTCTGCAAGATATGGAAAACGAAAATATTTAGGCGAAGAAAGAAGCGGTGTTAAAATTTTATCTGCATGCGCCACGTTTTCAATGTATTTATCAAGATTAGCGCTATTTAATCCCATGTGAGAATAGGTGTGATTGCCTATTGTAAAGCCTGCATGGTAAAAAGCCTCGAGCAATTGCCATTGTCCTTTTTCAATAGATCCCGCAATAACAAACCCGGTTGCCGGAACTTGTGCGTCAATTAAACTTTGCATGATAGACATGAAACGTTCTTCTTCACGTTTCAGATTGTTCGGATTATTATTGGCGGAGCCTACAAAAGGTAAGTCATCAATGGTAATTGCAATTTCTCGTGTCTGTGCCGCAGTATATGACGCGTGGCTCATGAAGATGACCATGAGGAACGCTGACAGTTTCTTTAACATGATAGACGTCCTTTGTTATTATTTTTATTTGTTATCTAAAAGCGTAGCAAGGATTTAGAGTTTTTGCATAATTTGTGTCAATTTATCTATCTGGACCTGTATAAATGCGTCAGTAGTCTTGGCAATTGGAAGATGATCTGTTATGTTTTCACTAGAGCTTATGTATTCTTAGGGATAAGATGAAACGCGATGATCAATATTTTATTGTAGGTCTTGTATCGTTTCTTATTGCTTTGTTTCTATTGCCTTTTAGCCTATTCGTTATTCCGGTAGCATGGTTTGGGATTAGCTATTATATTCCATCCTTTCTCGCGTCCGTTTCTTCATTCCTTCAGTCCATGTTGGGTATAGATTATTTTGAGTCTTTGCGATGGATATCACGCGTTTCTATTCTTACGGGATTCTTTTTTGCTGTGCTTGCGTATTTTACTTCGAGTAAACTGAATAGAAATATTAAAATAGAAGAGTATATTCATGAAAATGATGATCCAACAACGTTACAAAAAATCAAAGAGGACCGCCGAGAGTTTTTTCTCATGCTATTTAAATATTTTGGTATTTTAGTAGTTGCTGTCATTATTTTAAGAATAATTAACAGAATTTTTCCTTTTTTCACAACCGGTTGGTGAGGTTATGCATGTGTTTTTTAAAGCGATATAAGATAAGACGATTGACAAAAAAATTACTGAAAATGCAAAAGCTTCGGCTCAATAATCAACAAAACGAAGAGTTTTTGAAAAAAGAAATTGCTGGTTTTCATACGCTTGCAGCACTGTATTTTTCAGTTATAGGTAAGAAGAAGGTGCCTTTTGCACGTGAAATGCAACTTGAGTCTTATCGCGCAGCAGCGAGGCTAGAGGATGCAAATGCGCAGTATTTGCTTGGAAAGGCATTGCTTGAAGAAGCTAAATTTCGTGAAAAATTAGAAAAGGAAGGACTTTTTGTAAGTCCAAGTAATCAGCGTGAGGTTAAACAACTGTATGAGGAAGCGCATGCCTATTTGACAGCAGGAGAGCGCTTGTTACACGTTCAAGCCAAGCGGTTACACGGCCTGTGTTATATTAATGGCTGGGGTGTGCCTGAAGACAGAAAGAAAGGATTTGAAATGGTTGTTGATAGTATTGGTCAGGAAAACAGTTGGGATAAAGTACCACAAATTTTTGCTTCAATCGGCTTAAATAAGCCTGAGTTTTTTTCAGCATTAACAGAAGCTCGAGCAAAGCACTAGTGCCTCGTCTTCTAAATACGTATCCCAATAACTGTCGTCCCGGAATTTAGCGCGACTTGGCGAGCTTGCGAGCTTAGTTGCGCTTAATGTCCGGGATCTATTTCTCAGCTGGCACGGTGCCATTTTAGAAATCAATACAAAATATTAAAATAACCCAATTGCTAAATTAGTCCAGTGGGGGTTGCTTTGTTCAATCAGGTTGATTTTCCATTGCCTATGCCACCTTTTTATCCTTTTTTCACGCAATAT
>CANNJI010000090.1 GCA_947504875.1 Legionellaceae bacterium | reverse complement strand
TCCATAACTGGCTGGATTCTAAATCAATTCAAGATGTGTGCATACCTTAGCCCCAGCCCTTCTCCCAAAACGGGAGAAGGGAGCAGTTCAGTGCAAGATTTTAACATCTGTGTCCAAGTAAACATCATTTTTGATGGGACAGCCCTGCGGGAACCTGAGCTATCACTTGCTCATGAGCGTAAATCACGCTAACCTTCGATAATGAAATTCAAGCGACCATGAAAAACAACAGAATGATTCTGATTGATTAAATAACAAGGATTGGTTTCATGAAAATCCACAAAAAAATTCACGCTCACTATGCATCACGTTCTACTCGGCATCAACAGGTTTTACTTTTAATTGCAGGATTTTTTTGCTTATTTCTCCTCATCCTAACTGTAAAAGGTTGCCACGCACTGTTCGAACCCAAAAAAACACTGCCTGAGCCCATTCTTATCCGACAAGGCAATCAAATCGTCATTCCATCTCATTCTCCTTTGCGTGCGCAAATGACAGTAAAAACCGTTAAACCCTCTCATTTACCCCATATTGTTTCATTACCAGGAACAGTTGAGGCCGACCCCACACGAATTGTTAATATATTACCCCCTCTAACAGGACGGCTTTTATCCATTCAAGTCAAATTGGGGGATATGGTTAAACTCAATCAAGAGCTCGCTGTCATTAGCTCCCCTGATTTAGCCCTTGCTTACGCGGATAATGACAAAGCTCAAAGCACACTCAAATTAACGGAAAAAGCATTTAAACGAGCTCAATCAGTTAATCAATCGGGCGGAAATTCAATTAAAGACGTTCAGCTCGCACAAAACGACTATAATCAAGCAATTGCCGAAGCAAGCCGAGCTCAAGCAAGATTAAAATCATTAGGTAATAATACATTTAGCCGATTATCCATTAGGGCTCCGATTGCTGGACGCGTTACTGCACTCAATTATGGCCAGGGCTCTTATATTACCGATCCAACGGCACTGCTCTTGACCATAAGCAACATTGAAATGGTCTGGATTACTGTTAATGTTCCGCAAAATTTGATTGGTGCTGTTGCTGAAAATCAGTCTGCCCAAATCATTGTCCCCACCTATCCTGAACACACCTTAGAAGGAAAAATTTCTTTTGTTAATGCATACTTAGAGGCCGATACGCGGCGTAATAAAACACGTATTGCGTTTAAAAATCCTGATGGCATACTTCAGCCCAACATGTATGTCAACGTGAAAATAAGTATCCCCCAACCCGAGCGCGTTATGATCCCCATCTCCGCAATCCTGATGAATGATGATACAACCTCCGTTTATGTAGAAACTGCACCTTGGATTTTCGAGCGTCGCAAAGTGCAGCTGGGAATGGAAGATGGGCTTGAAATTCGTGTTTTATCGGGCCTAAAAGCACAGGAGCGTGTAGCAACAGCAGGTGGAATTTTTATAAATGATTAATAAACTCATTGAGGTGTGTTTTAAAAAGAGATACTTCGCATGGATCATTGCAATTGCACTCGGTATTTATGGCTATGTTTCCTGTATGAAAATGACCGTAGAGGCCTATCCAGAGCTCAGTGATGTAACCGTTCAGGTAACCACTCAAGTCCCTGGCCTTGCTGCAGAAGAAATTGAAAAACAAATCACAATCCCGCTTGAACGGGCTTTGGTCAATACACCAGACTTATTTATTATGCGATCAAGCAGTACTTTTGCACTCTCATTAGTGACATTGGTCTTTAAAGATGGTGCTGAAGACTATTTTTGTAGAGAGCGCGTTTTAAATCAAATCAGTGATTCAATATTGCCGCCCGGGATTCAACCCACACTTGCACCTCTAACAGGCTCTGGCGGTGAGATTTATCGATACACCTTAGAATCCAATACCAAAAATCTCATGGAGCTCTCAGAAATCCAACGGTGGATAGTCATACCCGCAATAAAATCTGTGGGTGGTATCGCTGATGTAAACAATTTTGGAGGCCTTACCAAAGAATTTCAACTGGTACTTAATCCTGAGAAATTGCAGCAATATGGTCTTGTATTAGATGATGTTGTTTCTGCCATTAACAATAATACAGCGAATGCTGGGGGTGGTCGGGCTTCGCGCGGTGAACAAAGTTATATTGTGAGAGGCATAGGACAAATTCATACCTTAGAAGATATGGGATCAGTCGTCGTTAAAGAAGTAGACAATGCGCGCGTTGTGGTTAATGAGCTTGGCGAGTTAAAATTTGGACATCAAGAACGTGAAGGCATCTTAGGGAAAAATCACAATCCTGATACCGTTCAAGGGATTGTTCAAATGCGTAAATATGAAAATCCATCCCACATTCTCAAGGGTGTTCATAAAAAAATAGATGCCCTACAAAAACAATTAGCCCCTATGGATGTTCGAATTGTCCCCTATATTGATCGAGATAACTTGGTTAAATTAACCATTGATAAAGTCGCACACACCGTCATTGAAGGCATTGGACTGGTCTGCCTTGTGCTGATGCTTTTTCTGGGTAGCCCACGAAGTGCTGTTGTTGCTGCGGTCGCTATTCCCGCTGCACTCATTACTGTATTTATTCTCATGAATTTAACCAACATGCCCGCAAACTTATTCTCTTTAGGCGCCATAGATTTTGGTGTAATTGTTGATGGCGCAATTGTCGTAATGGAAGCTATTTTACGTCGTCGAGAAGCCAATCCTCATGTGGAATTAACCATGCAGGACACGCTAAAAACAGCAGGCTATGTCGCCAGACCCATTTTTTTTGCAACCCTTATCATTATTTCTGCTTATTTTCCCTTGTTCGCTTTTGAGCGTGCCGAAGGTAAATTATTTAAACCCATGGCGTATACTGTTTCCTTCGCACTGATTGGTGCGCTAATCTGTTCATTAACCCTGATTCCCGGACTTGCCTATACAGCTTTACGAAAACCTCAAAAAATATTTCATAATCGACCCTTAATTTGGTTAACCAAGCAATATCAAACTTTATTAGGTCGTCTATTGATGCGACCCATCATTGCCTATGTTTGTGGTGTTTTAATCTTTTTGACCGTTATTATTCTGGGCGTAACTGCGGGACGTGAATTTTTACCTGATTTGGATGAGGGTGCGTTATGGTTACAAGTTAAAATGCCCACAGGGCTATCCTTAGAAAAAGCAAACGACATGGCCAGTAACTTACGCGAAACCCTACTCGAATATCCCGAAATATCATATGTTGTAACTCAAGTGGGCCGAAGTGATCAAGGCACTGACCCTTGGACACCTTCCCATATTGAAGTACCTGTTGGTTTAAAGCCTTATTCAGAATGGCCAAATCATGAAACAAAAGCTCAGCTCATTAACAAATTAAATCAGCGATTTTTAACAATGCCAGGCTATACCATAGGCATCAGTCAACCCATTATTGATAATGTGAATGATCTCGTCGGTGGCGCTCATAGCCCGCTTGTTTTGCGCGTATATGGTGATGATTTAACAGAGTGTCGTCGTATAGGAAGTCAGATTGTCAGTTTATTAAAAACAATACGCGGAACAGCAACAACCTCTATATTTCAAGAACCCCCAATTCCACAAATTGTAATCACAATTGATCGCTTAAAAATAGCACGTTATGGCATTGATGTGGATGACATCACCAAGCTTATTCAAACGGGCTTAGGCGGCGCCCCTGTTGCTAGGATTTATGTTGATAATCGAATCTATAATGCGACGGTAAGGTTTCCTAAGGCCAACAAAAGTAATATTGAAGCCTTGGGTAACCTTTTTGTCAATAGCTCGAGTGGCGCGAAAATTTTATTGTCTCAACTCGCAACCATTGAATACAAAACGGGAGAAAGCAATATTTCGCATGAAGAAACCGAACGACAAATTACAGTGCGTATTGATAATCGGGGTCGAGACCTTACGTCTTACTTGCTTGAAGCAAAAAAACGAATCAATAAAGAAATAAAATTTGATCACACAAAATACCACTTGCAATGGGCGGGACAATTTGAGAGTCAAGAGCGAGCAGAAAAACGATTAGGTTATATTTTAATTGTCATGCTCGTTTTGATGTCTGTTTTACTGTTCTTTGAATTTCAGACCTTGCGTTTGGTTTGTCTGGTTTTAGGTGTTGTGCCGATGGCAACACTCGGTGGCCTCATCACACTACACCTGACTGGAGCAACACTTAACGTAGCAACAGCTGTGGGGTTTATTGCTCTATTTGGTGTATCCGTTCAAAATGGGATCATCATGATTTCCAACATAAGACGCGTTCGAGGGTCGAATAAAGCACTTGCAAAAGCCGTCGTTAACGGCGCATCTGAACGCTTAAGACCTGTCTTAATGACGGCAACGGTTGCATCATTTGGTATGTTGCCAGCGGCATTAGCAACTGGTGTTGGCACCGATGTTCAACGAGGATTAGCAACCGTTGTGGTGGGTGGCTTAGCGGTATCAACCCTACTCACCCTATTTATTCTGCCCACGTATTATTTTACCCTTGAGCGTTTTTATGAAAAAAAATCCAAACACTTTTTTCAGTGGGGTAAAAAGCGATGAAGTGGTTCAACTACCCTATTATATTTATGACATTATTAACGGGTTGCGCTGTTGGCCCGGATTTTAAAAGACCTACACCAGTTGTCCCAAAAGCATATATAGCAAAACAACCCACTACATTAAAAGCAACTGCTGGTACAGCATTTGGTGAAACTCAACGACTGGATATTCATAAAGATATCCCCGCTCAATGGTGGGCTTTATTTCATTCCAAACCACTCAATGAACTCGTGATCACAAGCTTTAAACATAATCCAAATATAGATGCTGCGAAAGCTGAATTACATGCGGCACTCGAAACCGTTTATGCACAACAAGGTTCCCTCCTTCCGTTTTTAGGGTTAGGATTCTCACCAACCAAGCAACAAGTGGCTAAAATTTTAACGAGTATCTTGGCATCAAACAAATATATTTATTCCTTATACACAGGCCATCTTTTTGTTTCTTATACACCCGATGTTTTTGGTGGGATCCGCCGACAAATAGAGTCTTTAACTGCACAAGCTGAAGCACAGTATTTACAACTTGAGGCAACTTATTTAACGCTTGCATCGAATGTTGTTAATGCGGCTATACAAGAAGCTGGTTTGCGCGCCCAAATTCAGGCGATTCACACCATGATACACAGCCACAGCAAACTGCTGTCAATCATGCGTCGTCAAAAAGCATATGGGGATACGTCTATTGCCAACATTGCATTACAGGAATCCGTTTTGGCTCAAACTGAAGCTATGCTTATCCCGCTTGAAAAACAATTAGCGATACAACGTGATTTGCTGAATGCCCTAACAGGACGACTGCCTGATGACGCAAGAACCCCGCAATTTACATTTGAAGGCTTAACCCTGCCGCAAGACTTACCCATCTCGTTGCCTTCGACATTACTTGAACATCGCCCAGACATTCGTGCAGCAGAAGCACAGATGCATTCAGCAAATGCACTGATTGGGGTAGCCATTTCAAATCGCCTACCCAATGTGACACTTGGATATACAGCAGTGGGCACAGCAGCCACGAGTTTATCCACCCTATTTCTGCCCAATGAAAACTTTTGGTCTCTGGCTGGTATTTTTACCCAACCTATTTTTGATGCAGGCACTTTATTACACCGTCAACGCTATGCGCAGGCAATTTACGATCAAGCCGCAGCTCAGTATAAATCAACCGTTATCAATGCATTTCAGAATGTCGCAGATACCCTTAAATCCATTCGATTGGATGGCATTGCGTTACGTGCCGCAACAAGAGCCGAGCGTGCTGCATTTAAGGCATGGCGCATTTCTCGTCGTCAATATGCATTAGGAGATACAAGCATGATTATTGTGCTCAGCAACGAGCAGCTGTATCAACAAGCCAAAATCAACTTAATTCAAGCACAAACCAATCGACTCACAGACACCGCCGCACTGTTTCAAGCGCTGGGGGGTGGCTGGTGGCAAAAAGCGTGTGTTGCTCCACTCAAGAATAAATGAATTCGAGCAGAACATATACTCTCTAATTTGTTACCCCACGTCTTTCCGAGCACAGCGAGGAATCTTCTACGATGTGGCTCTGTGATGCATTCTGAGATCCCTCGCTATGCTCAGGATGATGTATGAGGCGCGGAGTTACCACAATCAAGCTTAGAGCAAATCAAACCTCGCCGCTAAAAAATGCCTCTGCATTGTCTCTAGTAATAAATAAGGGTTCTTGTGCTTGTGGAAATTTAGCATAAAAATGCTCTAATGCTTTCTCATGCCGAGCTTGAGGCTGCCCCCAAGTCACTTGATAAGGCGTAATTTTGTTATCTTTTATCGTCACAAAATCCACTTCACCTTGATGTGTTTCTTGCCAATAATACACCTTTTCGCTGATTTTTTTGAGATTTAAAAATACAAGTAACTCTAAACTTTTCCCATAATCGGGTGTGATGCTGCCAGTAATTGCATAGCGCATTCCTGGATCAATAGGGTAATATTTTTTTTGTTTTTGTAACTGTTTTTTCTCTGAGAAAGCAAAGTACGGACATGAAAATAACAAAAAAGCCTGTTCACAAGCCTCCAAATAGGTTTTTACAGTATCAACAGATAGGCCAATAACAGCAGCAATTCTTCGATAACTCAGCTCAGAACCACAACTATCAAATGCCATTTTTGCAACTTGCTTTATTGAATCAGGCGTCCGCGCATTAACACGTTTGAGAACGTCGCGCAAAATAATATCGTTAAAATATTCTTGTAATAATGGATATGGATTATCAAAGCGTAACGGGCGAGGAAACCCGCCTAATCGCAAGTAATCCTCAAAAATTTTTTCAGGTAACGCCGTTTTAAACTCTACATATGAAAACGGAAATAATTCTAATGTGATATGACGACCTGTCAATGCTGTTCCAAGCTCCCCGCTTAAAAGACATGCATTAGATCCGGTAACAATATAATAATTATTGTTGGGTCTTTCGAGTTTACTATGCAGCCATTTTTCCCAGCCGACTACATTTTGAATTTCATCTAAAAAGAAATAACACGGTAAATCAGCCGAAATATCTGCCCGAGCTATCGTAATCATTTGTTCTAATATTTCATGGGTTAAATCATTCATCAATCTTGGATCTTCAAAATTACAAAAATAACAATGCGTCCAAGGCAACTTGTAGCGTTCAGGAATTTGCATTAATAAGGTAGATTTACCACATCGTCGTACGCCCTGAATAATCAATACCAAATCAGTATAAAGATTCTCCGGAAGATTAATAGCTCGGTGTGTGCTAGAAACAGGAGGATGTGACCAAAAACTCCACTCCATTATGATCGATTTAAGAACGGTGTTATGCATTTTAATTTATTGGTGTTCACTTAACATGACAGTACTGTCAAATATAATCGACAATAATCGCATTGTCAAGTTAACTGGACAGTGCGCGCACGGCTAATAGTATGGACCCCGCCTAATTAAATAAATAACTTACCCCAACATGAAACATATTTTCAGAGAGAGCGTTTTTATTAGTATAGCTATTCCAAAACCCGCCACCACTTGTTACAGAATCAGACGTTGACCCATAAGTTGCGTATCGATATTCTGCTCGTCCAATCCAATGTTTGATCGGTTTATATTCTACGCCAGCACCGATAGTCCCTCCTGTGAGGGTATTACTAAAACTTTGACTACCGGAGGGGGTATAGTCTGATCCTGAGGGTGTGGTAAATGTAGATTTGAAATTCCCCCAAGCTGCACCACCTGCAATATAGAGTAAAGACTCTTTCCAAACCCAACCCAAACGACCCCGTACTGCTGCTTCCCATGGCATTTTGGTTGTATTGCTATATGCTGATGGAAAGCAGGCTCCCGGAGCAACATTACCAGCACCACTGTCTTGAACAAGGCAATGAGACGTGTTATTTAAAGCTGTTCCATCCACATTACCTTCAACACCTAAAACCCAAGGGCCTCTCTGAAAATTGTAACCAACATACCCCCCACCTAAAAAGGCGCCCTCAGTCGATGATGAGTGGCCGGTCAAGGGTGGCGAAATAGTTGTTGTTTCAGTTAGTTTTTGATTAATCCATGTTCCCCCAATTTCACCACCGAGGTAAATACCTGACCAGCTTTCGACGTCTTGTATTAGCCCCATAGCACCAGAAAAACAAACGTTGCTTATGCAATATAGTCAAACTAGAAAATCGAAAAATTATTTTTTTCATACGACACTCCATTGAATAAAAAAAAATAAAACATATCACTTTATCTCGACTTTAGCCTTTTTTGACGCTCATCAACAATATTGAACTTGAATAAATACACAACGCTCACTTCCCCGTTGAATTTGCTAATTAGAATCTATCTGCCTATAATAAAACCATATACTGTAATGGAGATAGATGATGCCAAAAAAACGAACCCTAAACGACTTGCCCCAGGATTTGACGGAGCATTCTATTAGCGAGTATTTAACTGAAGAAGATAAGTCAACCTTAACAGTGGTGTCAAAAACAACGCAAGCCTTATTTCAACCTGATCGCTTACAAAAGATGGCGAACAAATTATTGCTACAGGTGATGCATGGCGAACAGGAAAAAGCTGCAAAAATATTAAAACTTCATCCTGAATTACTGACAATGACAGGAACCGCCACCGATTATTCTGGACGAACGTTTAAAACGACCGCCTTTCGATATGCCTTATGGGCATTGGATACCCGATACATGTGCAACATGATGCTGGATTGCTTACCTTGCAGCGAGGAAGGTGAAGCCATAAAACAGGGGTTACTGATTCAATTCAGGACTCAAGCGCATGACGGCCTAGATTATAAATTAAATGGCGTGACCATTCATGAGGCGCATTACGATTTTGCACCCATCAAAGCCGCCCTTCAAACTTATGTTGATAATTATCCTAACTGGGAAGCGGCTGATAATTGGGGTGCGATGAGAGACCAGTGGTGTAAAGTCGTTGGATTAGCCCAGCGCTACGTTCCGGCGCATGTAGCTCAACACTACTGTGACCCTGACGAATCATTTTATCCAACCCCAGCGTTTAATAAAAAAACATTTGCGCGGTCTTTGGAGTTCTACAATTTTGTTACGAACCGGACTGAATTCTGGTTCGCTCCGGTTTCTCCTACTTCTGGTCTCGGTGTTGATTTTGGTATTTTTCGCGCGCTAGGCGGTTGGCCCAGGCCGCGGCGTGTGCCGAGGCGGCGTCGCGCGGCGCGCGCCGATTTATCGACGTTAACCGCCTTATGTGAAGTGAGAACGGGTGACCTAGTTCCGCTTATGCAGCGGCTGGAAGGTCCCATTCAAAAACCGGATGCAGATCGTCAATCTGTGATTTCTTGACGTCGTCATAATACAGCCCGGCGGCGTAAGCCGCAGGAACCGGATCTCGACAAACCTCTAAAAACCACACCAGCAGATCTTGTTTGCTCCATGTTTCTGATGTTCTCACCCACCACGTGCTCCAACGATATAGGTAGCTTCTGATCCGGCGGGGAGAGACCCCAGTATTGACCATCTGCCTGACTGATTCGCGTGCCTTTCGTAATGTCCTTGGATGCGGGACGATACGATCCAGCGCAGGCGTTTGATGATCAGTTGTAAGCATTGCCTCCCCCCCCCAATGAGGCTAAATAATGCTCACGAATAACTGGAGTAACTGATTCGTCATTTGCCTGTGTCACGTTGATGTTATCCGGGGTTTGCGTTCCCGGATAGTGAATGCCTAGGAAGTGAAATCCTTTATCTATACGGCCTATCCGCGTTTTTTTGCGCGATAAACTCAACCGTCTTTCTTTTAATACGGCCATCATGTGCCGTTTACACCGATTTAGTTGGCGTTTGGTCTGACATAAAATGAGCACGTCATCTTGAAACCGCAGATAAGTCACATCCACTTCATTAAACGCATCATCTAACGGTTTTAAATAAATACCACTGAAAAATTGTGATAGTGGTCCGCGTAATGCAATTCCATGATCGGGGTTTTTATATCCCCGTGGTGTTTCAATGGCGTTGGTGATGATGTTCTCAAG
>CANNJI010000089.1 GCA_947504875.1 Legionellaceae bacterium | reverse complement strand
TATCAGAAGAGAGGATCCGCCGTTTTAATAGTCTGTCAATCAAGGTGATCGTAGTGCGAATCAACGGGGATGTTTTAAGTTCGTTTGTGCTAGCCTTGTTCAATTAAAGGCTGCGCCATATATACGCGCTTTTACACCACTGTTAACAGTCAGTTCTGCAAGAATGTATACCCCAGTAGTTATGGTTGGATTAAGTTATTATTTTGAAAATTTTGACCAAAATCAAAAAATAAATGGTTTTTATTTTGTCACAAAAATAGGCTGTGCTATGCAGGATAGCCTATTTTTTTTCAATGTAGTTATTGATAAATATTTATAATCAAGCATGGGACATCTTTTTTTTCTATTACACTAAATCTGAATCTCTATTTGATATATTGTGTTTTTAATCTAGCATACGGGGTTCTGTACATAACTGCTGGAGTTATAAGTATGACCATTCTAAATTGTTCATTCATCACACCAAATACTTCTGAACCTATCAGTGAGCAGACACAGAGCGCTTATAATAGCTTGTTTTTGCTTACAGGAGTTGCTTTGTCAATAATTGCATTAGCAAAATTTCTTGAATCTCAAAATCAACTCCACTTCGAAAACAGGTCTACCCGTATTATCACTGGATTTTTAACGCTGATAATGCGGATGCATACCAAGAGTGGAGATTTGGAAATCATAAATACGCCAGATGAAGGTAAGCTGATTGCTGTTGGTCCACACAGAACAGGATGGGAGGCAGTCGTTCTTGCCTCAAAAATAAGGGGTACACCGCCGCGATTTTTTGCCACCGATATGTTTAATGTTATACCTGGCATGGCTACACTCATGAATAGGTTTAAAGTCATACCCATTGAGGCAAAGAGTAAAAGCTCTTCTGAAAAAACTGCTAATGCACAGGCCTTGGAAAAAGCCAGTCAAGCACTTCAAAAGCATGGTTGTGTTGCTTTATTTCCACAGGGTGGCTTTTCAAAAATGGGTGAAGAACCTCGCAGGGTTTACGATGGGGCAGCTAAGCTTGCACTGATGAATAACATAGCGATTCATGTCATAAGACTTGATGGTTACTGGTGTTTAAATAATCCATTAATTCCGCTG
Organism: Legionellaceae bacterium; assembly: GCA_947504875.1. Taxonomy (GTDB): domain Bacteria; phylum Pseudomonadota; class Gammaproteobacteria; order Legionellales; family Legionellaceae; genus CANNJI01. The sequence continues at coordinate 9,102 of CANNJI010000089.1, read as the reverse complement.
TTCATTCGCAACAATACATATTATCGTGCATTTTTATCGTCGTTTCATATGAATAATGTCCGTGTAACGCCATGTGGTGTCATTGATTGTCATTTAAAACCCGAGCATAAGGATTTAACTGACGAGCAAAAAATTGAAGAGATCAATGCACGTCTTTATGCTTATTATCGTCATACAGAAGAACTCACTGTTGAACAAATTCATGAGATTGATTCAGAGATTTCAGAAAATAAGCATCTTCTGATTTGGAGAGACAAAGTTGAGCAAGATAAACAGCAAAAAGCGTTGAAGTTAAAAGAGCAGGAAACTTTTGTTGTATCAATGCACGCATCATAACTATAGTGCCGGTCAAATGACTTGATGACCGATTAAGCGCACTAAACTCGCTGTGCTCAGACATAGCGCGCTTACCTGTTCATCAAGTCATTTGACCGGCACTATAAATTCGCTGTGCCCAGAAATAGCGCGCTTATCTGTTCATTAAGTCATCTCACTTATCCAGTTTTATAGCGTTTACTGGTATTATATTTCAAATTGAAAAATTAGGATGAATATGACAATTTTAGTTACGGGCGGTGCTGGTTTTATTGGTTCAAATTTTATTTTAGATTGGTTTAAACATCAGGATGAGCCCGTTATCAATCTTGATAAACTCACGTATGCTGGTAACTTAAATAATTTGGCCTCACTCAATTCAGATCCTCGACATCAGTTTGTTCAGAGCGACATCAATAACAAAGAAAAAATTCTCGCTTTGTTAAATGAACATCAAGTTCGAGCGGTTATCCATTTTGCTGCAGAAAGTCACGTTGATCGTTCAATTGCAGGGCCAGAGCTATTCATTGAAACAAATGTGATGGGAACACTACGTCTGCTGGAGGCTGTACGAGCATATCTTAATGAAAAAAAACCAGCTCATTTTCGATTTATCCATGTTTCAACAGATGAAGTTTTTGGCTCGCTTGAGTCAAATGCACCTGCGTTTACAGAGTTGAATCGCTATGAGCCTAATAGCCCTTACTCAGCGAGTAAAGCAGCATCCGATCATTTGGTTCGTGCCTATTACCATACCTATGGTGTACCGACCATTACAACAAATTGTTCAAATAATTATGGCCCTTCCCAATTGTCAGAAAAATTGATCCCTTGTGTCATTTCGCATGCCTTAGCAGGTAAACCTATTCCCATTTATGGTAACGGACAGCAAGTTCGTGATTGGCTTTATGTCAGTGATCATTGTACTGCCATTCGCACAATTCTTGATTTGGGGAGCGTGGGGGAGCAATACAATATTGGTGGGTGGAATGAAAAGAAAAACATTGATGTTGTGCAATTGATTTGTGCGCAATTGGATTTAAAAAGAAAACGCGAGAATGATTCATACAGTAACTTAATTCGATTCGTTGAAGATAGGCCAGGGCATGACCAACGATATGCAATTGATGCCTCTAAAATTGCTTTAACATTAGATTGGAAGCCAATAGAGACATTCGCAACAGGTTTGGAAAAAACAGTTGATTGGTATTTGAATCATGAGGAATGGCTGCACTTATAGTGCATTTAAACTATCAAAAATTATCCTGACTTTAATTTCGCCTTGATTATTTTTTTGTCGTTTAAGCACCACATAGTGGACGAGCGATTGATTTTCTTTGGTTTGAGTGATTGCGGTACTAAGAAAGTAATTGCTCTCAAGCGTCACTTGATCAAGAGGAATATGTAAGCTTGTGAGGAGTTCATTTGCATCTTCAATGGTTTGAAAACCTTGATCCCCACGTGCATCGATAATACTTTGTGCCTGGGATTCATCCAGGCCTTGTCCTAGAATCATTAAAATAGTTCGAGATGCGGTATTAAGATTAATTGGTGTTTTTGTGGGGAGCGTGGTTATATAGGGCAGTATAGCTTTATAAATGTCTTCATCTACACCTTGTATTAGCCTAAGCTCCGAAATACTTCGCATCCCTTGGTGTGCTGCTTGATAGGGAGGATTTTGTTTGGCATAAAAAATAGAGAATTCATTTTTTGCTTGTCCAGGAGCTTCTTTGATCCAATCCCGTGTTGCATTGATGATTTGCCCAAGCCCTGTTTGTTTATCTTGCGGGCTTAATAATTTAAGCAATCGATAAAATCCTGGGAATTGCTCAGCATCTTGTAAGTTATTGAGGTTGAATTTTGATTGTAAGTCAATCAGGCTACCTTTTGTTTCGATATCAGGATATAAATGATAAAGTGATTTAGGATAATTGATTACGCCATTTTTTGTAGATTGAATCGGCTTTTCGTCAGCAAGTAAATCCATAGCCCAAAATGAAACCGCTTCTGAGGCTAGAAAGAGACTATCGCTGGTGATTGTGAGTCGTGTTCGATAGATATCTAATTGCAAACGAGCACTCATGGCTGTTGCTCCAATAGCAACAAGCGTCATGATAAACAACGCTGAGATTAAAGCACTACCCCGTTTAAGTTTATGTGCTTCCATAAAGCCCCTCAGGGATCACAAAGAGCAGTTTTATTTCGCCAAAGTGTTCCTGTTCCAGATTGAGTTTCAGGGCAATCGGGAGAAACGATTGTGTTGCGTTTTGTTGTTGTATTGCATATTTTTCCCAGGTGTTTAGGACCTCTCGTTTGGGAGATAGATATGAAAATGAACATTGCTTAAGATGATCCAATAAAATTTGATCGGCATGATTTTTTCGATTGGGTTCATCGAGTGTTTGAAATGTTCTTCTAATTAATGTTGATTGGGAACAAAGGTAAGCAACGCGCATGAGTGTGCTTCTGAGCTCTTCTCCTTCCGGATTAACGAGCCCTGCTCGCGTGAATTCAACATAAGCAGACTCTCCAATCAGCACTGGGAACGTTCGTCCTTCGTTGCCACGAACAGAGCGCTCCACCCATTGCGTTGTATCTTGACGAATGCGTGTGATGGCCAGTTGGAGTTGATTGAGCTGATCGGCTTGTTCGGTAAGGCGCGCACGTGTATTAAACGTATGGTAGATGGCAGAAGTAGACATTACAGATAGGAGCGCAAAAACAGCAAGTGCCACGATCACTTCGATCAATGTATATCCACGGGAATAACTCATGGGCTTGCCTTAAAACCAATGAGTGGGTGACCAAATGGACCCGCAGTAGATTTTCCAACGGTAATTTCAATTTTTTGCATACTTTTGATAGGTGTCGCAATTGAGTGTGCATGCCAATACCAATCAGAACCCATCATGTTCATTTTCTCAGTGATGTCTTGCTGTGGGTTGAGTGTTGTTAGGCCGAGCTGAATTCGTGAGAGCACTTGCAATCCAATCAGGTGGGCAATTGTTTTTTCTTTAAGGTGTTGTGTGCCGATAATGCTTTGACTGCTTGCTTTAATGAGTGCTGTTAAAGCAATGGCGATGATAGCTAATGCGATAAGAACTTCAATTAAGCTAAAACCTGAGGCTCGAGCTTTTTTCATGGTTGAGTCTCCTGGCGAATAGCACCGTTGTAATCGCCGATCAACATTAGTTTTTTTGTGCTCTTGGTGGATTGAAATGTGAGTCGGAAAGGTGAAATATTACCTGATGGATGCAAGATAATCATGGATTGTATCTTGCTTGTGGGATTATCCAGTTGGGCCAATAGGCCATTGGGGAAAGTCTTTTCTTTAAACAACGGGTTCGAGGGAATCACCTCCCAATGCGCTGGTGGCTTAAAACGTAACACAGCATATCCATTGGATTTAATATGAATGCCGTAGGGTGTTGACTCTAAAATAGCCTGTTGTTGAACGAGTGTTATGAGTTGTTTGAATTGTTCTACATCAGCGGTCATACGACGGCTCGCTCCAAAATCACCAAATGAAATCAAAGCAAAGCCAAGGGTTATGCCAATAATTGTTAGGACAACAAGTATTTCTATCAGCGTAAACCCTGGACTTGCACTTGCTTTTTTAGCCAGCATTCCAGTTACCAATTTCACTGTTTGCTGCTTCTCCACCGGGTTGGCCATCAGCACCTAGTGTGTAAACATCAATTTCACCATGTTGACCTGGGTTGAGGTACATGTATGGACGTCCCCATGGATCAGTGGGTACTGATTTTAAATAAGGCTTCCAGTCACGCGGAATGGGGTTGCTTGTTGGTTTTTTTACTAAAGCAGAGAGACCTTGATCTGTTGTTGGATAAACACTGTTATCAAGTCGATACAAATCAAGTGCGCTTTGAATGGCTAAAACATCTTGTTTTGCTTTCACAATTCGTGCGTCATCAGGTCTGCTTATGATTTTGGGAACAACAAGCGAAGCTAAAATGCCTAGAATTACCACGACGACCATAATTTCAATGAGTGAAAAACCACGTTGACGATGCATAAACATTTCTCCAAAAAATTAAGTAACCAATTGTTCCATCGAAAAGATGGGTAGTAGTGTAGCAAGTACAATAAATAGAATAACACCTCCCATAAAAAGAATAACCAGTGGCTCAAGTAAAGTCATCCCTGTATCGATGAGTCGCCGTACTTCTTTATCAAGATGAATGGCCGCACGCTCCATCATTGTAGCAAGTTGACCACTTTTTTCACCACTGGCGATAAGATGAACAGCCATTGAATTTAAATAGTGCGTATTTTTGAGTGCTAAACTGATGGCTGTTCCTTCTTTCACTCGGTCGGCTGCAATTTTAAATTGTTCTTGTAAGAGGGTGTTGGTTAACAGACTAGCTGAAACGCGCATGGTTTCAAGCACACTCACGCCTGCAGTGAATAAAATAGAAAACGTATGAATGTAACGGGCTATATTGGTTGAAATAATAAAAAAAGATAAGCCAGGGATTTTAATGATGAGTTGATCATACCATCGTTTGAATGATGGTTTTTTCAGGCTTTTTTTAAATAGGAAAATGCTGAATATTAATAAAAGTAGGAAAATGAGTCCGTAGGATTGAATAAAGCTACTCAGTGTCATCAGAACAAGGGTCATCGTGGGTAGGGTTTGTCCGCTACTTGTAAATACATCAATAATTTTAGGAACCACAAAGGAAAGTAAAAAAGAGATGATCGATCCAGAAATGATTAACATGATCAGCGGATAAAGTAATGCTTGTTGTATCTTCTGCCGAGTTTCTTGTTGTTTTTCCGTATAGTCGGCGAGCTTCTCCAGAACCATATCAAGACGTCCTGTTTGTTCGCCTGATCCTACAGTTGCACGGTATAACTCAGGAAAAGCACGAGGATATTCGCCCATTGCTTGTGCAAGACTATACCCTTCTAATACTTTTGAGCGAACACCAATGAGTAGTTCGCGAACATTTGCCTTGGTGGATTGTTCACTTACCCCGCGCAAGGACTCGTCTAGAGGAATGCCTGCTGCAATGAGTGTTGCAAGTTGTCGTGTTAATAAAGCTAGGTCTTGCGCATTGAATGTATTGAAGAGGGATTTTTTCTTATGTTGTTTTAGAACGTCAATCTGTGTAGGGATAAGGCCTTGCTCGCGTAGTAACTGACGTGCGTCACGTTCAGAGTCGGCTTCAATCACGCCTTTGGAGGTTACTCCTTTTCTATTGATTACTTGATATTGATAAGCAGCCATGGGCGGATTGTCTTGTATTGGTTTGTATTCAGTGTAATCGATTGGTTCAAAAAAGTCATATAATTCTCGAGACTTGAGTATCTATAGTGTCGGATAGATGATTTGATGATCGACTAAGCGCGCTTACCTGTACATCAAGTCATCTATCCGACACTATAGATTATCAATTAAAAACTATTCGTGTGTTGATGATATTTTAAGTCTTCCTGTTCTAGTGTCGCTTCAGTGCTAAAATCCCATCCATCGATGCCAGATGTTTTATTGATCAACGCCTGCAATAGGCATGAGAACACATTGTTATTAGATATTTTGTTATTGAACATATGATTCAGCAACATTGATTTAATCGGTTCAATATAGTGTTGTTTAATTCTATTGATATTATGTTCAGTTAGACTCTTGTCGCAGAGAAGCGTGATTTCATAAGCAAAGTTAAGCCGTTCTTGTTGTTCAGGCTGAGCGCTCCATAATGTATTTTTTTTAGTGGATATATACTCAGCATATTCCGCCATAAGGAAGGGGGTGACGCCAATAATTTCGTGTTGTATGAGTTCTTCAGGAATTTTGTAAATTTTAGACAAATAAATGAGCGAAGGGGCGGTGAGGAGTGCTTCTGGAGGAATATTTAATACAAGAGAAAGCGTGTGTGATATTCTTTGTAAAGATAGGTTAAGTTTGATATCAATATATTCCTCATACAATTGAACTGTTGGAACAGGCATTAACACGCATCCTTACTCACGTTTTTATCAGGATGAGTCTAAATGGATTTTTACCTGCAAGCAATAATAAACAGAACATGCAGCATGGCGATTGCATTTAAAAGCTCAATTGATCTGCAGAAAATCAGAACCGTGACCGTTAGGGAGCGGAAAATTTAAATAGCCATGTAGAATGTTCTATAAAAAGTAAGAATGGATCAGTAAGTTACGTGTGTCTTAAGTGCCCAACAAAAAATTCCGCTCCCTAACGGTCACGGTTCTGATTTTCTGCATATCTATATAGCTTTTAAATGCAATCGCCGTTAACAACCAGTTTAGTGAATAAGACTAGTTGGAACAGAAAAGATCGCATTGACGGCACCATCAAACACACACTCTTAACTATTACAGATGTATAAAGTATTGTCATGCTTTATGAAGAAAGAATAACTGATAAGAACTACTTTTGCTAACAAACAGATATAAGCTGATGTATAATCCGCGGATCCTATAATACACGATGGAACTATACTATGCTAAGTTATCAACATGGCTATCACGCAGGTAACTTTGCTGATGTCATTAAACATTTTACGCTTGTACGTTTGTTACATTACCTCACGCAAAAAGAAAAACCTTTCGTTTATCTTGAGACGCATGCTGGCAGCGGGATGTATGATTTGAATGATAAACAAGCACAAAAAACGGGTGAGTGGACAACAGGTATTGATGTTTTATGGAAAAAAAAAGCGTCAATGCCAAAGCTATTGTCGAGTTATATCAATGCTGTGTCTACCATTAACACGACGAATTCCTTACGATATTATCCGGGCTCACCTTCAATTGCTACGCAGCTTCTTCGGTTCCAGGACCGGTTTGTATTTTGTGAGCGACACCCAACGGAATTTAAAAATCTGACTGAATTACCTCACGGCAATGCAAGAGGGATTTATCATGAGGGAGATGGTTGGGCACAAATGCGAGCAACGCTTCCGCCAAAAGAACGTCGGGGTTTAATCTTTATCGATCCATCTTATGAACTTAAAACAGAGTATCGCTTGCTTCCGGAACAGCTTAAGCTAGCTTATAAGCGTTTTGAAACAGGCATCTATTGTATTTGGTATCCGTTGGTTGATAAAAAATTAAATGAACGTTTTCAGCAAGATTTATTGAATATTGGCGTAAAATCTTTTCTAAAGGTTGAATTTAATCGGGAACCTCCGTTTAGGGCTCCCGGAATGATGGGGTGTGGTTTATGGATCATTAATCCACCTTATGTGCTGGAGCAGGAGTTAACAGAGACGTTAGCCGTGTTGTGTAAACTGATAAACCCCGGAAAATCTAGTTTCAGAATAGAAACTGGGGGGCGTCGTGTTTAGTCGTTTTTCTGATGAAAGTCGTGATTTGAAGACAATCATGGCGGGAATAATACATCAACAAAGTGCATTAAAACTTCATCCTTGATGTGTTGTAACGCCATAAGTCATCCCTCGCTTTGCTCGGGATGACTTATGGCCTGGGGTTTTACCATTTGTTTTTATTCATCTAATAACTTAATGCATCGACCTTAGCGGCACATATAAAATCGTTTTGACTAAGCCCCTTAAGTGCGTGTGTCATAAATTTGATGTTGCAGTAGTTGTATCCAATTTCTAGATCAGGGTGGTGATTTTCAAGATTCGCTATGAAGGCAACGGCGTTAACGAATCCCATGGTTTCATAAAAATTATTAAATGTGTAGGCGCGATGAATGCTTTTTTTGTCGTGAGATACTTGCCAGTTTTTATCGAGTTGAGGCATGAGGTTTATGATTTGATCCGCATTTAATGCTTGCCCAATCCCTTCACAAGATTCGCAGCGTTTTTTTATTAACTCAGTGTTCATAAGACAGCTCCTGTAATGAAAGCGATAATGCTTCAATTAATCGCATATTTTGTTGTAATGTGCCAATCGTAACACGCAAGTGCTGTTTTAAACCATAGGGTCCCAAAGGGCGAACAATCACGCCATGGGCTTGCAGTGCTTTGTCAATGAGGTTTCCATCCTGTCCAGAATTGACGGTAATGAAATTACAAACACTGGGGATAAAGTTCAACTGAAGTGACTGAAAAGCATTGGCCATGAACACAAGCCCTTCTTGATTGGTTTTAAGGGTAGCACGAATAAAGGCATCATCAGCCAGTGCAGCCTGCCCAGCCATCATTGCGGCTTGATTTACTGTAAAAGGGAGTTGAACACGGTATAAGAGGGCAATGATATCGGGATGCGCCAGGGCATATCCTAACCGCAGTGCTGCTAATCCATAGGCTTTTGAAAAGGTACGCGTGATCACTAAATTCGTATATTTTTTTAAGTATAGACTTGCATCGGTTTGATCATCAGGATGAATATACTCATGATATGCCTCATCAAGGACGAGTAAGGTTGTTGGGGGAATATTATTTAATAAACGCTCTATGTCTTCATTAGGTATTCTTACACCTGTAGGATTATTAGGGTTAGCAATAAATATTAAAGCAGTTTTTTCAGTGCATGCGGCAATGAGCGCATCAATATCGACTTGCCAGTTCTCTTTTAACGGTGTTTTATAAGCAGGTACACCTATGGTTTTAGCCTGAATTTCATAGGAAATAAAAGCATAGTCATGCGTTAAAATATGTTTGTCGTTATGTACAGCAAAACACATGAGCAATAAGTGAAAAAGGAGATCTGATCCATTGCTGAGGATGATCATGTCGTTTTCAAGATTTAATCGAGTAGCCAGTGCTTGGCGAATCGGATGTTGTGATGAAACGGTATAGGTTGCAATTTCTTTTGGTGATAATTGTGTTA
>CANNJI010000088.1 GCA_947504875.1 Legionellaceae bacterium | reverse complement strand
TCAGGATTTTAGCGATTTTTCGTTGAGGGGAGAGGGGATCCGTTCCGTGTAGCTGATAAAGATCGGATAAATTATGAACTTTTGTTTTAAAAACAATCAGTCATTAGCTAATTAAATATTTTGCGATCATCGCTGCGGAATGTGAGTTAAATGACAAATAGATGCGACATAGGTTAGTAAAACAGAAGAGCCAATGGCGGCATAATACAACAGATCTAAACTGGCTGACGCCGCTGGAAAAATTAAATACAAGGGGCTAAACGAAAGCATAATAAAAATGACTTGAAATAGACCGGTCCACACTTTATTGGTTGTTCCACCTGCAGCAATCTCTTGAGAGAATGACGCATAACGAGATGCCATATATCCCTGCATGAGGGCTGTTAACAATTGAAAAAAAGGATGCATGACAAAGTGAACCATAGAATTTTTTTTAGATTATCAATCAAGGCACAAAGGATGTCAATGTGCGAATTTAATTATCAACAGACAACTGGCATCCCGATAAAGCTAAGCGAAATTCTTTTTTAGAGACGGTAGCATCTAAATAACAATCGCCAAATTGTTTCATGAGTACAAAATTGATTTGATTATTTTTTGTTTTTTTATCAGATATAAAAAATGACTCTAGTTTGACTAAATCGATATCTGCAGGAATTTTATTTGGAAGTCCAGCTAAAATTAACATTTTATCTAAACGCTCACTTAAATCTTCGTTTAAACCATGACGCTGGGTCGACAAACGAACCGCACAAGCCAATCCAATGCCAACAGCTTCACCATGTAACCAGCGTTCAAATCCAGTATACGCTTCTAAAGCGTGTGCAAATGTATGCCCTAAATTGAGTAAAGCACGTCGATGATGATCGCGTTCATCAGCCTCTACAAAAGAAGCTTTGATTCGAACACAAGACGCAATGAGATGATCTAGTGCGTCGTCTTGTAAATACGTGCTGTTATTGTCGTCCCCGCGCAGGCGGGGATCTATACCTGATGTGGCATTTTGATCATGCTGAGCATGGATCCCCGCCTGCGCGGGGACGACATGATAAGGGATCGTATTTACAGGAAGAGATACTAGCGTATTTTTTGAGTGCGCAGTAAGTCCCTTTTGTATCATTGATTCTAATTGTTCTAAAAACTGTCCACCGACTAACAGAGCATATTTTATAATCTCAGCAACTCCGGCTCGAAACTCACGTTCTGGGAGTGTTTGTAAGGTACAAACATCTGTCAATACGGCACTGGGTTGATAAAAAGTCCCTATCATATTTTTAGTGCCCGCATAATTAATAGCTGTTTTTCCACCAATAGCCGCGTCTACCTGCGCTAAGAGGGTTGTGGGTATCTGAATATAAGAAACACCCCGGAGATACGTGGATGCGGCAAACCCCGTGATGTCACCCACAACTCCGCCACCCAAAGCCACCAAGGTTGTCTGTCGATCATGTTTTTTTTCAATGAGTGTATTATAAATCAGCGCCAAACTTGTCTGATTTTTATGGATTTCTCCTTCCGGAAGAATTGCGGTATCGCATTGCATGCCAGAAAAAGCCAACTGTACCTGCTTTAAGTAGAGCGCACCAACATCACTGTTGGTAACAATCAATACCTGATTTCCTTTAATACACGACAAAAATAAAGATAAATCTTCAATCAGCCCACGACCAACATAAACGGGGTAGGCTGACGTCAAACAATTAATATGGATAAGCTCACAACAATCAATGTTCACCATAAATATATTTCACAATATTATTAGCAACCGCTTTTACTGTGAGTTTATCCGTTTCGAAACTCACATCAGCAAGTTCCTCATAAAAAGGCTCCCGCTCATCACGTAAACTTAAAAGACGGCCTTCTAAGTCGTCTGTTTGTAACAAAGGACGTTTTGTGTCACGTTTGGTTCGCTCAAATTGTTGCTGTAGAGATGTTTTTAAATAAATAACAGTCCCTCGTCCAGCCAAAGCATTACGATTTTCAGGTGTCATAATAACACCACCACCCGTTGCAAGAACGATATTACTTTTTTGAGTTAATTCGTCAATTACTTTTTGTTCGCGTCGACGAAAGCCCTCCTCTCCCTCTACATCAAATATCCAAGAAATATCAGCACCTGAACGGTCTTCTATGACTTCATCTGAATCGTAAAATTCAAGTTTAAGCTCCTTTGCCAAAGTACGCCCAATGGTACTTTTACCTGCACCCATAGGACCAATAAGAAAGATGTTTCGTACTTTAACGATGCTCATTTTTAATTAAGTACCTCTTCAATTTAAACCAGAACCTTAATGGCCCAACCCATCGCTCGGCATGATATTAACTTAAGTTCTTAGAAATTGGAATTTTTAAAGTAAATCATATCCATGTTACCGCCTCATTTTGAAAAAATCGGTCAATAAAACAGCACACTCTTTCTGTAGAACGCCTTCATCGATAATAATTTTATGATTCAGTGATTCCCCTGATAACAGTTGATAACATGATCCACAAGCACCTGTTTTAATATCACGCGTAGCATATACAAGACGGCGAATACGCGCATGAATCAATGCGCCAGCACACATACAGCAAGGCTCTAGTGTAACGTAAACGACGGCATTATTTAATCTATAATTATTAATTTTTATAGCAGCCATTCGCACAGCCAGTATTTCTGCATGAGCGGTTGGATCATTCAAGGCTATCACTTGATTGAATCCTTCACCTAAAACAAAGTTATCTTCACTCACAACAACTGCGCCCACCGGAACCTCACCCATTGCCTCCGCTTTTTTAGCTAGCGCATAAGCGTATGACATCCAGTGATGGTCTACTCCCATTCTATAGTAGCCGGTGGTTTTCCTGAAATATCGTACGTTACTCGCGATACGCCAGGCACTTCATTAATAATTTGATTCGAAATACGGGATAAAAAATCCCAGGGTAACCGCGCCCAACTCGCTGTCATAAAGTCCTCTGTTTGCACTGCACGCAAACATATCACGGGATCATACCGACGAGCATCACCCATCACCCCCACACTTTTAACGGGTAAAAAAACAGCAAAAGCTTGGCTTACTGTATCATATAACTGTTCATCACGCAGCGCCTGAATAAAAAGCGCATCAGCCCGACGTAAAATATCAACACTTGACTGCTCAATTGCACCCAAAATGCGAACAGCAAGACCCGGGCCAGGAAAGGGATGTCGATTAACCAGCGTATCAGGTAATCCTAATGCCAAACCCATTGCACGCACTTCATCTTTAAATAATTCACGCAATGGCTCTATTAATTTAAGATTTAATACATCAGGTAATCCTGCAACATTGTGATGTGATTTAATCAATGCAGAGCCACCCTGCGTGTTTGTTGCAGCAGATTCTATCACATCAGGATAAATGGTCCCTTGGGCTAACCAACATACCCCGGGTATACCTTCTGCCTGCTCATCAAACACTTCAATAAATGTACGTCCAATGATTTTGCGTTTTTCTTCAGGGCAACTGACATTTTTTAATGCCTTTAAAAAACGTTCCTGCGCATCCACGACAATAAGCTTGATTTGAAGATGATGAGCAAATGTTTCTTTAACTTGAGTTACTTCATTTTGACGTAATAGCCCCGTATCGACAAAAACCGCGATCAGTTGATCACCAATCGCTTGATGAAGTAACGCCGCAACAACGGATGAGTCTACCCCGCCAGATAATGCCAGCAATACTTTATCTTTTCCAACCTTTGCTTTCACATCAGCCATCAAGTTTTGGGTAATGGATTGTGTTGTCCATGTTGCAGGTAAACCACAGATATCAAGCACAAAACGAGACAAAATGGTTTGACCATTCACGGTATGGGTAACTTCAGGATGAAATTGTAAACCATACCATTGTCGTGTTTCGTCTGCCATGGCAGCGATAGCGGTATCTTGCGTTGTTGCAATACATTCAAACTGAGGGGGCAGTACAGTGACCTTATCACCATGACTCATCCATACATCTTCTATATCTTTGAGAAAGGTTGATGCTGATTCAACAACCAACTTGGCATAACCAAATTCTCGAACGTCAGCAGCATCAACACGCCCACCCAACGCAACTGCCATGGCTTGCATCCCATAACAAATACCCAACAGCGGAAGTTTTGTTTCAAAAATCCAAGCCGGTGCTCGCGGCGTATGTTGCTCTGTAACCGATGCAGGGCCACCCGACAAAATAATCCCAGCAACCGCTGATAAATTGTCAAACACAACAGTTGAAGGATGAATTTCGCAATACACGCCCAATTCGCGAACGCGCCTGGCTATTAATTGGGTATACTGTGAACCAAAATCAAGAATTAAAATACCTGTACGATGCAATGTTTTCATAAAATCCAATAGATTAGTTATCCACCTGATAATTCGGGGCCTGTTTTGTGATGCTCACATCATGCACATGAGACTCACGAATACCCGCACTTGTCACTTGAACGAAGGTTGCTTTTTTATGTAGCATTTCAATTGTTTCACAACCCGTATAACCCATGCACGAACGCAAACCGCCCAACAGTTGATATATAATATTTTGGATAGAACCCTTATAGGGAACACGGCCCTCTATCCCTTCTGGCACTAATTTTTCTGTTCCTTCAGCAAATGACTGAAAATAACGATCACTTGAACCTTGCGTTTGTGACATGGCACCAATAGACCCCATACCACGATAACTTTTATACGTGCGCCCCTGAAACAGTTCTATTTCTCCGGGTGATTCTTCTGTCCCAGCAAACATACCACCCAACATGACTGCATCAGCACCCGCCGCCAAGGCTTTTGACAAATCACCAGAAAAACGAATGCCACCATCTGCAATTAAAGGCACTTTTCCTTGAAGTTCATGCGCAACATTAGCAATGGCTGTCACTTGAGGTACACCGACCCCTGTAACAATTCGCGTTGTACAGATTGAACCCGGGCCAATCCCAACCTTAACTCCATCAGCGCCCGCTTTAACAAGCGCAGATGCAGCAGCCGCAGTCGCAATATTACCCCCAATCACTTGAAGGTAAGGGAAGCATTTTTTAATCCATTTGACGCGTTGTAACACGCCTTCAGCATGACCATGTGCAGTATCAACAATGATAACATCCACACCGGCATCAACCAAAGCAGCAACCCGTTCATCTGTGCCTTCACCAACACCTACCGCAGCACCAACACGTAATTGCTGAGCATCGTCCTTACAAGCAAAGGGGTTCTCTTTAGCCTTTTGAATGTCCTTCACGGTAATCAGCCCGCGTAAACAAAACGAATCGTTAACCACCAATAGTTTTTCTATCCGATGCTTATGAAGTAACGCTTGAATTTCCTCACGAGGAGCCCCTTCTCTCACGGTAACAAGGCGATCTTTGGGAGTCATGACTGCTGAAACGGGCAAAGATAAATTGGTTTCGAATCGAATATCACGGCTGGTCACAATGCCCACGAGATGGTCGCCATCGACAACCGGAACACCAGAAAAATTATGTTTTGTCATGAGGTCGATCAATTCTTTGACTGAGCGCGTAGGCGAAACAAAGATAGGATCATGCACCATACCACTTTCAAACTTTTTAACACGTCGAACTTCATCTGCTTGTTGTTCAATGGTCATATTTTTATGAATAATACCAATACCACCTTCCTGAGCCATAGCAATTGCAAGACGCGCCTCTGTTACAGTATCCATTGCTGCTGAGATTAAAGGGATATTTAAATATATTTCACGCGTAAGTCGTGTTTTTAGTGAAGCATCTTTAGGTAATATCGTGGAATATTCCGGGACAAGTAAGACATCATCAAACGTTAACGCTTGCTTTAAAACGGATAAAGCCATAGTAAGCCCCATGTAATATAGTATATTACAACCTATTGTACCCGAAGATAGGAATATTATTAATACATTTGTGTATGGATAGTTGAATTATTTATTCAAGTATGTGTAAACTCAGAGTTACTTTTTATCATCTAATAAAAGGAAGGGTTCTACGTTGGCTAAAATTATCGTGGTTACGTCCGGCAAGGGTGGCGTTGGAAAAACAACGTCTTCAGCAGCAATCTCATCGGCGCTTGCTATGCGAGGCCATAAAACAGTTGTCATCGACTTCGATATTGGTCTTCGAAACCTTGATCTTATCATGGGGTGTGAGCGAAGGGTTGTCTATGATTTTGTTAATGTCATTAATGGTGAGGCCTCATTAAAACAAGCACTCATCAAAGACAAGCGCTTGTCTTCACTTTATATTCTTCCCGCGTCTCAAACACGCGATAAGGATGCACTTAGCATCGACGGTGTTGAGCGTGTTTTAAACGAATTAAAACAAGAGTTTGAATTTATTATTTGTGACTCCCCTGCTGGAATTGAGACAGGTGCATTGATGGCCATGCATTTTGCTGATCATGCAATCATCGTAACGAATCCTGAAGTATCATCGGTACGAGACTCAGACCGCATACTCGGCATTTTAGCGAGCAAAACAAAACGTGCGATTGATGGAAAAGACCCTATTCAAGAACACCTGCTCCTTACACGTTATGATCCAGAGCGCGTTGCCAGAGGCGACATGCTCTCTGTTGAGGATGTCAAAGACATTCTTGCAATCCCTTTAATTGGTATCATTCCTGAATCCAAGGCAGTTTTAAAAGCGTCTAATACGGGAACACCGGTTGTACTGGATGAAGACAGCGACGCAGGCTTAGCTTATCAAGATGCTGTTGCTCGATTTTTAGGTGAAACCAGACCCATGAGATTTCTGCACGCCGAGAGAAAAGGAATTTTTAGAAAGATTTTTGGTAAAAACAAGGAGGGTTCGCCAGCATGAGTATATTTAGTTATCTTCGACGGCGAAACCACACCGCCTCCGTTGCTAAAGAGCGTTTGCAGATCATTATTTCTCATGAGCGCTCCAAACGCAGCACACCAGACTACTTGCCTCAGTTACAAGAAGAGATTTTGGCGGTCATTGCAAAATATGTGAATATTAATCGAGATCAAGTGATTGTTAACCTAGAACGCATGGGCGATAGCTCAGTGTTAGAATTAAACGTCACCATGCCAGATGAAACAACGTTGAGTATAGATTAATATCAGAATCAGACACATCAGGGGGCTTTCAAGCCAGTAGCGAAATATGCCCCCTTTATTGATACACCTGCCACGCATTGTTAAATCATTGGTTTAATTATCACTAACAGCACGATCACAATCAATAAAATGGTTGGGCATTCATTCATCACTCGATAAAACCGGCTAC
Organism: Legionellaceae bacterium; assembly: GCA_947504875.1. Lineage (GTDB taxonomy): Bacteria > Pseudomonadota > Gammaproteobacteria > Legionellales > Legionellaceae > CANNJI01. The sequence continues at coordinate 3,173 of CANNJI010000088.1, read as the reverse complement.
TGCGCTTATTGTTATCACTTTTAAATTGTCGCAGAAAATGTCCGCATAACAAATGATACCCCCAAAGCAACACCACAAATCCCAGTTTTAAATGCATCCATCCCACATGCAAATAATAGCTTGGCAGAATACTAATGAGCCAAGCGCCTAATATACTTGTTGCTAATGCTGCAGGCCACATGATGCCATAGTACAAACGACGTTCCATGATCTTAAAACGCTTAATACTCAACTCATCTGCTGCATCAACATGATAAACAAACAATCGAGGCAAATAAAATAGCGCGGCGAACCAGGCAACCATCGCGATGATATGAAAAGCTTTAATCCATAACATGCTTCATCCCCTCTTCTTGCGATTATATTTTTTTTGTCGAATAAGATTAAGTGACTCCACCCCAAGAGAAAAGCCCATCGCAAAATAAATATAAGCTCGTGGAACATGAAACGCTAATCCATCAGCGACAAGAACTGTGCCTATTAAAATTAAAAAACTCAGCGCTAACATTTTAATTGTAGGATGTTTCTCGATGAACATCGAAACAGGCTCACTCGCCCAAATCATCACAACAATAGCAATAGATATCGCCAAAGCCATGATCCAAAATTGATTCGTTAAACCAATGGCCGTTAAAACACTGTCCAAAGAGAAAATGATGTCCATGATAGCTACTTGAATAACAACTCTCTTAAACTTCATGCTGGCTGTATCGGTCTTAGGCGATATTTTAGGTTCATCAAAACCTTCCATTTCACGATGAATTTCTTGCGTTGCTTTCATAATAAGAAAAGCCCCGCCAATCAATAAAAAAACATCTCGAATCGATAAACTAAACGCATATAGCGTTAAAAAAGGCTGGGTTAATTTGACAAGCCAAACCGCAGAACCCAACAAAGCCAAGCGCGTTAGCCATGCAAAAGCCAACCCCCATCGTCGGGCACGCTTACGATCAGTTTTAGGAAGTCGCTCCGTTAGAATGGATAAAAAAACCAAATTATCAATGCCAAGGATGATCTCTAAAATGATTAAAGCCAATAAACTAAAAACTCCATTAATCCATTCCATTTATTTGTTCTTCTAGACAGTAGAAAATTAAACTTACCCTCGTTATAATAATGTGTCAATATTAAGTTAATTTAGGTGAAAAATATCATCACGTTCATAAAGAAATTACTGCGCAAAAAAAAGACTAATAAAACATCGATTGACGCACGGTACATCGTACCGCGTAATCATCATCATGTGTCTAAAACTGAAATCAGTCCCAATGCGCTTACAGTACTGAATCGTTTAACCAGTGCCGGGTATCAAGCCTATCTTGTTGGAGGCAGCGTTCGTGATTTATTGATACGAAAATCACCCAAAGACTTTGACGTTTCAACCAATGCAACACCGAGTCAAATTAAACGTGTATTTAAAAATGCTCGCATCATCGGAAGACGTTTTAAATTAGCCCATATCTTATTTCATAGAGAAATTATTGAAGTTGCTACGTTTAGAGGTCAAGAAACAACAGCATCAGAACAACAGGTTAATGATCGGGGCATGCTGATTCGTGATAATGCTTATGGCACGCTGGAAGAAGATGCATGGCGACGAGACTTCACCATCAACTCTCTATATTACGATATTCATGATGCATCGATTGTTGATTACACCGGTGGTTTTGATGATATAAAAGCATCGCTTATTCGAATGATTGGTGATCCTAAAACACGATATCACGAAGACCCTGTCCGTATGCTTCGCGCCATACGGTTTAGCGCAAAACTATCTTTTAACATTGAGCCTAAAACAGAAGCGCCCATTAAGCCGCTCAGCAAACTTATTTTGAATGTATCAAACTCACGTTTATTCGACGAAATCACTAAACTTTATCAATGCGGTAACGGAACTGCCGTACAACCACTTTTATTACGCTACGGCCTTTTCGAGCATTTATTTCCTCTCTCGCATGAGTTATTAGGCTCAGACTATCCTATTGAAAAAATTATTATGCTCGCCTTACAAAGCACGGATAACCGTATAAGAGACAATAAACCAGTGACACCCGCATTTATTTTTGCAGTGCTGCTTTGGTTTCCATTGCGTCACCGTGCGGCAATGCTTGAACAAGAAGGGCTTGATCCCTTAAATGCACTTGAACAAGCCATGTCGCAAATCATCACGATACAAAACAAAATCATTATGGTGCCTAAGCGTCATACGCAAATTATGCGAGAAATGTGGCTCTTACAATTTCGCTTTCCAACCCGACAAGGTCTACGTGCTGAACATACCTTAGAACACCCACGTTTTAGGGCAGCATATGACTTTTTAGCATTACGTGCATTGGCAGATGATGAGTCGATTGAACTGGCTCAATGGTGGACAACCTATCAAGACCTCGACTTACCCGAGCGAGAAGCAATGGTTCTTCAATTAGCTGAAAAACCAATCGCTAAAAAAAGGAAGAGGTCAAAATCAAAAGCAAAAAAATGACGCTATGTTACTTGGGTCTTGGTAGTAATTTACGAACACCGACACGTCAGTTGAATCAAGCCTTTCGATTGCTCAAAGCACTGCCCAAAACAAGCATTAAGAAAAAGTCTGCTATTATACGTAGCCAAGCCGCTGGGGTACGGGGTCAACCACTGTATGCCAATGCGGTTGTAGCCGTTATAACACGACTACCCCCCTTAACCCTCTTAAGTTATTGCCAACACATTGAAAAAAAACAAGGGCGGATCCGCAGAAAAAGATGGGGCGCTCGAACATTAGATATTGATCTCTTAATTTATGGCAGACACATTGTCAATACAGATAAACTTAATATCCCCCACCCTAGACTAATGCAACGCGATTTTATGCTTAACCCGTTATTATCGCTTGATCAAAAAGCCCAACTCCCTGATGGATCATTAATTTCAGATCACTACCAACCTCATTGATTTTTGCGTAAGTGACACGTTAAGATATCTTCCTGAGAAATACAATGCATGGAGCACTGTTTATGTTGTGTAATTACAATGACCTTCCTCATCAAGGCATAAGAACCCTTGCACCCTATATCCCTGGAAAATCAGAAGAAGAAGTTGCGCGTGAACGGGGGTTAACCGACATTATTAAGCTCGCAAGCAATGAAAACCCTTTAGGATGTAGTCATTTGGTACATGAGGCCTTAACACAATTA
>CANNJI010000087.1 GCA_947504875.1 Legionellaceae bacterium | reverse complement strand
GCTATTACAAAAAGCCATGTGTTCGAATACATTGAAATATACTACAATCGCAAACGGCTTCATTCGACGATCGGCTATAAAACGCCCGAAGCGTTTGAAGTTAAAATGGTCGCTTAGCAAGGTGTCCGATTTTCTGGGGCAAGATCAGTCTTGCAAAGCCCGGTTATGTTTAATGATACCATCCGAAATAATGTGACTCAGGATAAAAACGTTAGTGACGATAAAATTTGGAAAGCGTTGGAAATGGCGCAACTTAAGCCTTTAATCGAAAGCTATGAGCAGCAATTGGATACCCAGGTCGGTAAACGTGGCATACGTTTTTCTGGTGGACAACGTCAACGCCTTGCTATCGCAAGAATGTTACTTTGCGACTCAAAAGTGGTGATATTGGATGAAGCAACCTCGGCGCTGGATTTACAAACAGAGCATGATTTGTTTAAATCAATCCATGATTTTTTGACTTCAAAAACGACTGTTATCATCACTCACCGGCTGAGTACAATCATGGATTCTGATATCATTTATGTCATGAATAATGGAAAAATTGCAGAGCAAGGTACACATAATAAATTAATTAGGCAGCAGGGGATCTATTATAGTTTGTATACCTTGCAACAATCTGAAAAAGCCATTTCACAGGATTGACTTATATATGTCGCAACACCATAAACATTGGCCACAAGAGTGGGAGCAGGGAGTTATTAAAACGGCGAACGCCATGGGCGTTATGTTTAAAGAGTTATCTCCGGCGGCCGAAGAGTTTGTACAATTCGCAAAACTTGCTAAATTGCCTATGCTGGATATTGGGGCGGCGTTTGGCGCAACAACCATTCCTGCTCTGGAGAATGGTGCAAGCGTGATCGCTTGTGATTTGAGTGATGAACATTTGGTGATATTACGTCAATCTGTCGATAAAAAATTTCTTCATAAGCTACAAACAGTAACGAAAAAATTTCCTGATGAATTGAATTTTAATGCAAGAAGTTTGAGCGGGATCCTTATATCCAATGTCTTGCATTTTATGGATGGGGAATCTATTGTTCTTGGACTAGAAAAATGTTGGCAATGGTTGGAAGACAATGGAAAGATCTTCATTACTGTCATGACACCTCATTTGAGTTTTTATCATCAGCTGATCCCTGAGTATGAAAAAAGAGTTGCAAATGGTGATGAATGGCCTGGGATTTTTAATCCAAGGCTGGTTGCATCAGAAAAATGGCGCGATAATTTACCCGAATTCGTCCATTTATTTGAGCTTGATACAATAAAAACAGTCGTTGAAAAGGCCGGATTTACTATCGATGGTATTGGATATTTTTGTTATAAAAATTATCCTGATGAGCATCGAACAGATGGCAATGAATTTATTAGTTTGTGCGCCACAAAAAGTTCGATTATTGATCAAGAGATAAGAGCATTTTATTTAAAAGAATAAGTATTATGAGGCTATAATATGAATGTTCTATTGCACTATGAGTGATGATGATATCAAATAAGACAGTGTTCATATTAGGCCTGGGACTAAAGACCATCGGTTTTGCCGCCATCTGAAGGGCGATTGTCGTTGTTATTTCAAAATAAAGTCAACATAATCAATGAGGTAATGTCGACATTTTAGTACAAAGAATTAGTGTTTTTATTGGTCACGTAAAAAAATCAGCAATTTAATTATCTCATTTATTATCAAATAGTTATAAAAATAAGCCGCATTTAGCATGATAAAAAAATAACCGGCGATTGTTCGTCTTAATATAGACATCTAACCCGCACCAGGACTGGATTCATCATTAAAAAACAGCCTTCAGATGGCGGCAAAACCGCTGATCTTTAGTCCCAGGCCTGTTTGCACGGAAGCATCTCGATAATTGATCTTTATTCGTGTGTTTTAAGAAAATATCTCTGAATAGTGGCGTTGTTGCATAAATAGCATTTGACAAAAGTAGTTCATTGGCCTACCATATAACATATGAATATTTATATTAAATCAACGCCCGCCTTTGATAGAAAGGCTGCGAAGCTTTTGTCTGATAAAGCATTGTCAGATTTTTTTGACCATATTGGACAAAACCCGGAAGAAGGCGAGGTAATTACGGGAACTGGTGGCGTAAGAAAAATTCGCTGGGAAACAGGGAAGAACAATAAAGGGAAGCGGGCTGGAGCGAGAATTTTGTATCATTATTCAGATGATTTGTTGGTTTTATTAATTACTTTGTTTGGAAAATCTGAGAAAGAAGACATTACTCAAGCAGAGCGTAATACGTTAAAACAAACGGTTCCTTTGTTAGTTGCTAAATATAGAGGTGAATTATGAGCATTGAAAAAAGTTTTGGCCAAGAACTTATTGAGGCAGTGGATGAGGCGTTACAATCCTCTGATAATGGCCGAATGGTTAGGACGGCTATTGATGTCAAGGGATTACGAAATAAACTACATTTGACTCAGCGTGAGTTTTCTTCTCAATATCATATTAATTTAGAAACATTGAGAAATTGGGAGCAAGAAAAACGCGTGCCTGATTTAACAAGCATTGCATTTTTAACCTGTATTTCTAAAAGTCCATCAACTATTTATGATCTCTTGAATAAAAATTAAAATGGCGATGGGGCATTAATCCGCGCGGCGCTCGAATTTTTATCTATAGACCCCAGGTTACTGCCCCTATAGTCTGAGTATTTTAATAATCAGACTATAGGGGGAATTATGCCGCGTGGCCCTTGTCTTGCTCAATGGTTAATTTGAAACCTAATCCTTTTAGAACGATTCCAAATGTATCCAAACGTGGGTTGCCCTTTTTTGACAAAATACTATATAGGTTTTGTCGATTCAAATGCGTTTTACGAGCTAGCTCTGTCATGCCTCCTTGTGCATCTGCAATATTGCGCAAAGCAACAAGCAATGCTTCCGCATCATTATCTATCTGATACTCTTCGACAGCAACTTGCAAGTACCCATATGCTTCATTTGGATCTTTCAATGAGGCTATAAGATAATCATGGTAGCTTGCTGTATTTTTAATTAAATTGGATTTATTCATGACTTCTCTCCAATAATTCTTGCCAATAAATTTTGGCAGTCTTAATGTCTTTTACTTGACTACTTTTATCACCACCGCACAACAAAATAACAATCACCTCACCTTCTTCTACAAAATAAATACGATGCCCAGAGCCAATATCAAACCTTAACTCCTATACTCCTTCACCAACAGGCCTATGGTCTCCAAAATTCCCTTTTTCCATCCTATCCAATCGTGTTTGTATTCGATGGCGTGTCACAGGATCTTTAAGTCCTCTCATCCATTCCTCAAATGGAATGATGCCGGATGGGGTAATATAATTTCGTAAGATACGATGTTTTATTTCTTTCATTATTAATTGTCGCCTATAAACGACAACAAGTCAACCGTAGGTTGTATAATGAACTTATAGGGGTTCTTTGCTTATAGAGATGATGGTTCAGAAATACGGAGGTTTGGATGGACTAAGTTTTCAGTCAACGAAGGTCGCATTGTACCCCGTTTTTTGGTAAGATAAAGGGCTCCGTTGCAAAAATTTCGGCTCCGTTGCAAATAATACGCTAAATGCAAAACCAGAGATTTTGGGCATAGTTTAACTGTATAAACCAAATTGTTCATTAATAAAAGAGACTTCATTACGATTGCCATACATCCAACAATTAAATTGCCCTTTTTTAAACATGCGCATGACTTCAAACCCTTTGATAGGTGCATAGGCTGTTTTCATCGATTGAAACCCACGAACTGGATTGATAAGTCGCTTTAACTTCCCATGATCTGCTTCAAGCCGATTATTGCGATATTTGATTTGTAAGTGGCTAACATGCTCGGCTAAATGACCTTCTTTCTTTACGCTTTAATGGCTTGGTTATACGCTGGATTTTTATCAGTATTAATAACACTAACATCACAAGTCGGATTGCTATTCATTAGTTTTTTCAGGAATCGTTTCGCAGCAATAGCATTACATTGGTGAGATAAATAAAAATCTATTGTATTACCGCATTCATCAATTGCACGGTACAAATACTTCCATTCGCCTTTTACTTTAACGTAAGTTTCATCCAAGTGCCAACGGCTAGCATAGCGTTTCTTATGCCACTCAAGTCTTTTCTTTAATTCAGGCGCATAATGCTGAACCCAGCGGTAAACAGTTGTGTGATCAATTGTTAAGCCACGTTCAGTCATCATTTCTTCTAAATCACGATAACTAATACCGTATTTACAATACCAACGGACACATTGCATAATCACTTCTCCATGGAAATGACGCCATTTAAAGTCTCTGGGTTGATATTTGTGCATCATTTTCTCCGATCGCCTCATTATTTAAGTATAGGCAATAGAAATTTTTGCAACGGAGCCGAAAGAATTATGTTAAAAGTGAGGAAATCTGCGGAACGTGGGCTTAATCAAATAGACTGGCTGACCAGCTATCATAGCTTTTCATTCGGCCATTATTACGACCCTGAACATACGGGTTTCTCGCATTTAGTGGTGATCAATGACGATTATATAAAAGGCGACGGTGGTTTTCCTGAGCATGGCCATCGCGATATGGAAATTGTTACATACATCATAAGCGGTGAGCTGGCGCATAAAGATAGTTTGGGAAATGTGGCGACCATTAAGGCAGGTGAAGTTCAGCGCATGAGTGCCGGCACAGGTATTCGCCATAGCGAGTTCAACTATTCAAAAACTGAAGAATGCAGGTTGCTGCAAGTGTGGTTCCTGCCGGAGGTGGAAAACAGAGAGCCCGGCTACGAACAAAAAAAATTCTCGCAGAATGATAAGCGCAATAATTTAAAACTGGTTGTTTCGCCAACTGGTAAAGATGGCGCACTTAGTATTGGTCAGGATGTAGAAATATACGCAAGCATTCTGGAAAAGGATAAAACATTGAACCACAAAACCGGCGGCAGAAAAATATGGATCCAAGTTGTACGTGGTGATGTGGATGTGAACGGAAATAAATTAATTGAAGGGGATGGCGCTCATTCGGGCGATGAGATAGAGCTTAATATAAAAGCCTTAAACGATGAAAGTGAGTTTATAATTTTTTCAATAGGAAAATAAAAATGGCTAAATTAATATTTTTAAGTGGTTCGGTAAGAAAAGATTCTTTGAATAAAAAACTTTTTATGCAGGCTTATGAATTTGCGAAAGAACTTGGCACAGATGCAAAACTGATCGATCTGAATAATTACGAAATGCCATTTTATGATGGTGATCTGGAAGCTGCAAGCGGCCTGCCAGAGAACGTAAAGAAACTTAAAAAGGAATTTGTCGAATGTGATGGCTTCTTCATTGCAAATCCTGAATATAACAGTTCGTTCTCGCCACTACTTAAGAACGCGCTAGACTGGATATCTCGCCCGAGCGAAAAAGGTGAGGCTGGTTTAATAGCTTATAAAGGTAAGGTGGCAGCGCTTTCTGCGGCTTCTCCGGGTGGGTTCGGTGGCTTGCGTGGCCTTGTTCCGCTCCGTATGATGTTTAGTAACATCGGTGTTCACGTGTTGCCAGATCAGGTTGCAATCCCGCAGGCGCATAATGCTTTTGATAAGAATGGTAAATTCAAGGACGAAAAAACCGCAAGTATGGTAAAGGGTTTAGTTAAAAGCCTGAATGAGGTGGCCGGGAAGTTGATGTAATTACTTCATGCTTCTTAGGCAGATTTCTTTAAACCCCAAAACGCGCAACGGGTTGATGACAATAGGGCTTGTGACTTTGCCTTTCATAATAATCTTGATGATAGGCTTCTGCTGGCCAAAAAACCTGCGCTTTAATTAGCCGTGTGGCGACATCATATCCCTTTTGCTTTAATGTCTGAATCAGAAATTCAGCCTCAGCGCATTGCGCTTGGTTGTAATAAAAAACCGCACTTTGGTATTGTTGACCTAAATCAGGACCTTGTCCTGTTTTTTGTGTTGGGTCGTGAATTTCAAAAAATCGCTTTAGTATAGAGTGATAATCTGTCTTCGATTTGTCATAAACCACACGCACAGCCTCGTAATGTCCTGTATTGCCAGAGCATACTTGTTCATAACTAGGATTAAGTATCATGCCCCCTGCATAACCCACCTCAATCTTGAGAGCGCCAGGGACTCGACGTAAATAATAATCAACACCCCAGAAACAGCCGCCTGCCAGAATGGCTTCTTCAGTATCCAGAACAGACTGTTCTTCAACAAAGTCTATCGATGCAGAATTAATGCAATAACGCCGATTTTTTGGTGTGAGATACTCCCCATCAAAAACGTGTCCAAGATGTGCATCGCAACGGCGACAGAGAGCTTCCATACGATGACCATCTGCATCCAATGATGATTTAACCGTTGATGAAACACTCTCATCAAAACTCGGCCAGCCACAACCACTATTAAACTGACTGCTTCCTCGGAATAAGGTTATCCCGCACCGTCTACACAAATAAGTCCCCTGGCGTTCAGTAGTATTATAAACGCCGGTATGTGGGGGCTCAGTTGCTTTATCGCACACAACACTCCGCGATATAGGGGTTAGACTCATTATTTTATCAAGAAATGGTTTCATTCATAAACCTCTTAATAGAGCATATTGATAACAAAAGATAGGTGTAATTCACCGCTCCTAAAATGGGATTGTCTAATATCAAATATCAAACGTTGAATACTTCTCAATTTGAGACAGATGCAAATCAATCTGATATGCTCCTATTATCGAATGAACACAGGATAAAGCAATGACTATTTCTATGTACAACGCCTCCGTTCCGGTATTTAAACAACTGCTGTCAGCCCTGAGCGCTATTTTAGTTAAAGCTGAATCGGCGGGAAACATTGAAATGCAGCCTGAAACTTTACTGCACGCACGTTTATTCCCAGACATGTTTGATTTTATACGCCAGGTTCAAATTGCAACTGATTTCGCTAAAGGCGTAACGGCTCGTTTGGCGGGTCTTGATGTCCCTGTGTATGAAGACAATGAAACTACGTTTGAGGAACTGCAAGCACGCGTTACCAAGACACTCCGGTTTATTTCAAATATCCCAGCCGAGAAAATAAATGGTGGTGAAGAGCGTGAAATTATTATTCGACCAGGGACACCAAAAGAGAAAAAATTCAACGGAGATTCCTATCTCTTACATTACGGACTGCCGCAGTTTTTCTTCCATATCACAACAGCCTATGCCATTTTGAGAAGCAATGGTATTGATATAGGTAAACGTGATTATATGGGCACTTTTTAAGACAGTAACTTCGGTTTTGCGACAAAAACCATCCAATCACCCGATACGTCATCCCGAGCTCAGAATGCATCACAGTGCCACATCGTAGAAGATCCCTCGCGCAGCGAAGGATGACGTATGAGGTGGGTCGTTACTATCTATCGGTATTAAACAAGCTCATAACTTGATATATTGAAAGAAGCTAATTTAAATTATGGAGAGCATTTGTGATAAAAATCGGAATAAAAATAGCCTTTCTTTCTACACCATAGGAGTTCTGATAGATATGCAACATAAAGAATATCATCGAATTGAACGCATTGGCTGGTTACGTGCTGCAGTATTGGGTGCAAATGACGGTATTATCTCTACCGCGAGCTTACTAATTGGCGTAGCTGCTGCTCATACTTCCTATCATGGAATATTTGTAGCAGGGATTGCAGGATTAATTGCTGGGGCTATGTCTATGGCTGCCGGTGAATATATATCAGTAAGCTCTCAAGCAGATACCGAAAAATCCGCCTTAAAACGTGAAATGACAGAACTTCAAGACAATTTACCGAATGAAATAGAAGAATTAACGACTATATACATTAATCGTGGATTGCAGCGTGATTTTGCTGAAGAAGTTGCAAAGCAATTGATGGCTAAGGATGCATTAGGCACGCATGCTCGCGACGAGCTTGGTATTAATGAGATAACCAGTGCTCGCCCAACTCAGGCAGCGCTGTTTTCTGCCTGCAGTTTTACTGTTGGCTCGTTATTACCGCTATTAATGATTTTTATTGTGCCTAGAAACTACCTTATTCTATCGGTATCGATAATGGCAGTTTTATTTTTGGCATTACTCGGAGCAGTGGCTGCAAAGGTTGGCGGCGCTCGAATGGTATTAGGATCGTTGCGTGTGGTGATATGGGGAACAATAGCGATGCTTGTAAGTGCAGGTATTGGCTCGCTGTTAGGCATAGCCGTATAAAATGCGCTTACCTGCTCATCAAGTCATCTGTATGCCACTATAGTTCAACAATATTCCTCCATTTTTGATAAAATCGTTGAAGTCGCGGCTGAGCGATATGCATATATTATTTTGGAGCGAGTAATGGAACTGAACATCAATAACCGTACTGCGTTAGTCACTGGGGCAAGCCAAGGGATTGGTAGAGAAATTGCCATTCAATTGGCAAAAGAAGGCGTATGTATTGCACTTACCTCTAATGATTCTGCAAAGTTAGAGCAAGTTGCTGATGAAATCACACAGTTAGGTGGAGATGCATTTTTCGTTGAAGCCAACGCAAAATCAGAGCGTGATATTCATGATGTAGTTAATCGAGTGATTGAGCGTTTCGGATCAATTGATATGGTTATCAACAATGTTGGTAGTATTGGTCAAATTCATTCGTTTGAGGAAACCAATACGGCAGAGTGGTATGATTTATTTGAATTAAATGTGATGAGTGGTATTCATTTTACCAAAGCGATATTGCCTTTTATGAAAAAGAATAGTTGGGGCAGGATTATCTTTATATCATCGGAAAAAGCGATTGACCCAGGCAGTTGGATGTCGCCCTATGCAATGACAAAATCAGCAATTTTGTCAGTCGCCAAAAGTTTGGCTAATGAAGTTGGTGAGTATGGAATAACGGTGAACTGTGTTTCGCCAGGGGTCATCATTACGCCGTCATGGGAGATGGGCGCCATGACACAAGGCCTTACCGCAGAAGCATATGCAACTCAATTTTGTCGCAATGTATTTAAAAGTGAGCAATTAGGTCAACCAGAAGATGTAGCAAAGCTTGTTTGTTATTTATGTTCGGAGTCAGCGCGATGGATTACAGGCAGTAATTATAGAGTCGATGGCGGTTCTGTTAAGAGTGTGCAACTTTGAGGTGCTTTTTTTGGGGGCGGGGTTCTTTCATTATAATGTCGGATAGATGAGTTGATGAACAAAAAAACTGGAAAAAATAAATGAACATTCGCATTAGAAAGCCTGTGCTATCAGACGCAAATGAGTTTATTAAGATAATGCAACAAAGCGAGCATTTGCATCAACCATGGACAAATGCGCCGAAAACATTAGAAGCGTTTGAGCAATATATCGAGCGAATTTCAAACTTCAACCAAAAAGGTTTTTTGGTTGAAGTTGCTGAGAGCAAAATTGCAGGAGTCTTTAATATTAGTGAAATAGTATTTGGGTGTTTTCAAAGTGCCTATTTGGGTTATTATTCGACCGTTGATCATGCTGGCAAAGGGGTAATGAGTAGCGCACTCAAGCTGGTATTGAAATATGCATTTGAAAAAATGAAATTGCATCGAATCGAGGCGAATATTCAACCTGAAAACGAAAAGTCCATTCGTTTAATTCAAACAAATGGTTTTAGAAAGGAAGGGTTTTCACCAAGATATCTTAAAATCGATGGTAAATGGTGTGATCATGAACGTTGGGCTATGACATATGAAGATTGGGAAAAATTGTGATGACACAAAAATTGTCAATGCGAATTACTTCACAATCAGATGCCAGTGTTATCAAGGCCTATACGCTACACACACCCTAACGATACAGATTCATCAGCGGTAATGTTCGGTATATTGCTCAAGCAATGATCTTATCATCGTTTGATAATGGGTGTGTTTCTCTTTGGCCACACGTTTAAAAAAATCGACACTCTCTTTTGTTAAAGCTAATGTTACCTTGACTGTCTCTTCTTTTAGAACCAGTTGATCTGGCGGCGGTAAAAAATCAGAAATCATTTTTATTTCACCAATGGGTGCATCGGTATACTTAACTGTTCGTATTTTCATAAATTTTCCTCCCCTTTCGCCAATAGCCTGCACCAATGATACGAATTTTGTGTCCACGATGAGTAAACCGGACGGTCATGATGCCATCAAGAACTCGATCAAAACAGAAATATCGTAATTCCTCTCCACTATGCTCCAAGTCTTCTGCAATGCGGCGGTTTGGATCTAGAAACGCTTGTTGTGCCTCAAAAAAAGAAACACCATGGTTTAATCGATTTTCAGCGTTTTTTATCTCGTCCCATTCAAAATGTGAATTCATTATTTTTAGCGAAGCACGTTATACATACATTTAACCATAGTATAGTATGGTTATGAAAAAAATGAAATAAGATTCATTAGTTCTCACATTCCGCAGCGATGATCGCAAAATATTTAATTAGCTAATGACTGATTGTTTTTAAAACAAAAGTTCATAATTTATCCGATCTTTATCAGCTACACGGAACGGATCCCCTCTCCCCTCAACGAAAAATCGCTAAAATCCTGAT
>CANNJI010000086.1 GCA_947504875.1 Legionellaceae bacterium | reverse complement strand
TAATACAGTAGCTTTTATTGCAGCTGTATATTTTGTGACTTGTTTCATTAAAAACTCCAACCCCCCAACTTAGAATTAATTTAATTCAGAGGCGACAACTTTCCTGAAATTGGGGGTACAGATGATTTTGTCGTCAATTTGGGACATATAATTATAGATTTCCGATTTGGAAACTGGAAATAGATGCGTTGGTATTGTAAATACGGTATCAGTTTCAATGTGAGCGAGCCGAAGGCGGGGACTTTCCGGACACCCTCTTATGGCTGTTGGATACCGGATAGTTCAACTCAATCAGGGTATCGTCCTATTCATGATTGGAGTTGTTATTTAGGGTAAATTGAGCCGCGATTTGCAAGGGTTTTAATTCACCTTTATAAATCAAGTGGGTAAGTGGTGGAGGCGGCGGGAATTGAACCCGCGTCATTTTTTTGTAACATATTGATTTATCTGTTTTAAATATAAGGACACATAATTTTGGGGCATCAGCGGGGCATTTAAGTACCCCTTTTCAATATTCAAGTGCAATAATTTTTTCTATTGCACTTAAAACAGTATTTCTTGATCGCTCATGTCGAGCAATCGCTTTTATCGCATCAAACCACTTGGGATCTTCAACAAGCTTTTTAAAGTAACTTGAAATAAACTGAACAACATTTTTTGGGGAATCCATTAATTCAGTCAATAATTCCGGCCTGCCGTTGATAACATTGAGAATATCTTCCAAATCTTTACAATCCCAATAATCATTTTGTTTATATGCTCTATCAGTGAATGCCTCAAGCTTTGAGGCTATGAAATAGACGGCATTGAATATTTTGATTTTCTTGTCTTTAATTTGTATCTCAATGGCATTGTCAAAGCCTGCCTGATACCAATTGGAATTGATCCCTTGTAAGGTACCATCGGTATACATCACATCCATCACGAAATCATCTAAAACATACCTGCAATTGATGCTCCCCTCTGGTTTAAAGCCTAAGATTTCCAGTTTCTTTTGTAATGAATAGTGCGCAAAGATGTTGGTTGCGTCTAAATCAAACGCGACATCAATATCAAAAGTTGGACGTACGTCATCCTCAATTATATCAGTTATCAATAGTCCAACGATTCGACCACCGACATAAACAACCTGTTCATTTAAATCTTTTAACAGGTTTGCTGCGTGATAGAGTGCTTCATTGTTTTGTTTGATTCTTACTGGTTCCATATATAATTTTCCAATATTTCTTTTGCAATTTTATTTTCACGTTTTCCTCCCAATCTGATCAGATCAAGCGCGCTAATGATTGCATAAAAGTTTTCATCAGGAGTTCTGTCCAAAGCGTTTGGTAAGGTTTTGTATATTGGGGTTAATGCCAGCCCCTTGGTATTGCCATTAATGTAAGGCCATACATAAGTCTCTTCGCTCAAGATTATTTTTTTAAAATGAGGAGAGCTGTACGCAGCTGCCATACCGCGAGTCGCTATATTAACTTCTGCCGAAAAAAGATACTTCACACCATAAACGAACAACTCCATAAGCTCATGCTTATGCAACTCAATACTATCATCCGAGTAGCGCGTTAAAAGCCTGGATTTTTCAAGCCTTTTAATACTCTTGGTCACCTCAGATTGGCTAATATAAAGTTCATACGCGATGTTTTTAAACTCAACCTTTTCTTTAGCCTGCTGTTTTAGCAGTAACTTGATCAGTATAGCTATGTCTTGGCCTTTAAGCATGGGATACCCCAGTCTATTTTTTAAGATTATAGCGCATCCGATTTCAAATTTCCAATTTGGAAATCAGAAATTCATACGCCTTTCTGGGCTTGAAATCTTAGTGAATGGAGAACAATAACATTTGTGCAACGACCCGTTGCACAATTTCATAGGAGGGTGATGCTTAAACAGCCCTGTCCATCCCCATTGTGTTAGTCATTTTCGACTAAACGCGCAACAGGGCCATGGCAGGTAACACAGATGCCTTTGATAAGAAGGCATTTATCTACCATACCCACGCTGGAATCAGCAATGCTGGTAACACCTCGACAATGCGTACAATAAGCATTGTTAAGTAATTTTACGCGAAAATGCGGGGGGATACGCTCCCAAACAGCTACAGCCTTTGGCGTGCCTTTCATGTTCATATGCTCTAACCTATTGAGTTTATTATATCCAAAGTTTCACTCTCGAATTAAGTTGATAATGAGCTTAATCATGATTTCTTTTTGTTGAGGATCACTTTGTGCCACGAGTAAGGCAATAGCAACCAATGCATTATCGTTTATTTTAACTTCACCATTGCGTTTCAAATGATGCTTATTTAACTGTAAAAACCAAACAAACATGAATGCACCGATGCGCTTGTTCCCATCCACGAAAGGATGATTTTTAATAATAAAATACAAAAGATGCGCGGCTTGTTCTTCGATACTTGGGTATAAGTATTCTCCATCGAAGCTTTGCACAATATTTCCGAGGATCCCTTCAAAACCCTCATCCTTATGCCTGCCAAATAATTCCGTTGCCTGTTGCTTTAATACCAAACGTTGCTTCAAATCATTAATAGCCATCATGGCCGATTGAAAATCGATTTCGCAAGTAATATTCGTATTTAACTTATCTTCTGGAAAATTACCGGTATCATATTGGTTTAGCAATACAAAAGCATGCGTATAATCCGTCAAAACCGATAATAGACCACTGGCCTCTGGTTGACTTAATGCATCA
Organism: Legionellaceae bacterium; assembly: GCA_947504875.1. Classification (GTDB taxonomy): domain Bacteria; phylum Pseudomonadota; class Gammaproteobacteria; order Legionellales; family Legionellaceae; genus CANNJI01. The sequence continues at coordinate 8,108 of CANNJI010000086.1, read as the reverse complement.
AACTGCGCCTGTTTAAACAGCATCAATGTTTTTTCAAGCTCATTTATTTGCCGTTTTTGGCTCACCAAGCGTGCTTGATCCAAAGCATAACCCTGTATCAAATACTCTTTTAGCACCTTGTTTGCCCAAATTCTAAATTGTGTTCCCTGTTTTGATTTAACACGATAACCGACAGAAATAATGACGTCGAGATTGTAATGTTCAATATTACGATTAACCGTCCTTTGTCCTTCTTCGCGAACTATCCGGAATTTCCGGGTAGTTGAATCAGATGCAAGCTCATTTTCAATGTAAATGTTCTGTACGTGCTCATTTATTGTTCTGACGTCTTTATTAAACAGTTCTGCCATTTGCTTTTGTGTTAACCATACGGTATCACTTTGAATTGGCACTTCAGTTTTTAAACTGCCATCTTCAGCCTGATAAAGCAAAACTTGATTGTTCATTGTATTTAGCATTTATTTCTATACGCTCCAAACAGCAGTGCAATTAGTCCAAAAAAATTATCCCCAACCCACTCACCCCATGCCAACCAACGGCGAGATCCACTCATTCACCGTGGTATAACCTGTCACAGTAGATTTATCAGGAATCCACCGACCATAATTTTTAATAATCATCTCAGTATCCCGATGCCCCATTTGCTTAGCAACCCATAAAGAGTTCTCACCGCCAGAAAGCATCATTGATGCATATGTATGACGTGTCTGATATGGATTACGATAGCGCACCCCTGCTTTTTTCAAAATGTGCGTCCAGCAGGTCTTTCGAATTTGACCGTCTGTCTCCCACGGTGTATTTGTACGAGGATTAAAAAAAATTCGTTCCCCCTGTAAAAAAGTATACGCTTTTTGATTTTGCAACGCTTCCAATGCAGGGGGGAGTAAAAGAACATCTCTTTGCCCTGATTTTGTTTTGGTGCCCTTTTCTTTTTTAAGAACCACGGCTCTGGATACTCGAATGTTTCCTTTTAACCAATCAATATCACCCCATTCCAAAGCAATCAGCTCAGAAGTACGCAACCCTGTATAAAAAGCAAATTGGAATAAATTTCTAGCCTGCGCCTTTGCTTCTGAAAGAATAATTTTGATTTCATCCAGATCAAATGGATCGACCTCCCAATCGCTACTGCGAGTTTTCTTATCGACTAACTTGGATAAAACCAATCTGTCTAAAGGGTTTGATGTAATCAATCCATCGTTCAAAGCCTGATCTAACGTGTTTCTTAATGGGGTCAAAATATTTCTTATCGTTTTAAGTGTCACCTCAAGCTTTGTTACATAATTACGAATGGTAATAGATGAGAAGTCTTTTACAGGGATATCGCCAAACGCCTGATATAAATGCGCTTCACACGCTTTTCTATAGCCATTATAGGTACTAGGTTCAAGCGTTTTTTCAGCGATTACCATATATTCTTTTAGCAACTCACCCACTGTCGCCTTGACTACCGAATAACCAAACAGTTTTGCTCTTTTAGAGCAGGGGAAATAATCTGGATAATTAAATGTACCCAGACTAATTGCATTTAAGATTTCCCCTCTTAACCGCTCAGCATATTTGAGGTTTGCTTTGGTTGGTTCGATTTTTAAAGTTTCACGGCATCTTACGCCTCGATATATAAAATCAATTCTAATGTTCTTACCAGAGTCCAACTCCCTGACGCTTATCCCACGCGCAACCGGATATTCACTGCCTTGTTTCTGTTTTTCGCTCATTTTTAAACCTCTACGCCAAATATTACCATCCGGTTCCATCGTGTTTACAAATTACATCGGATATTTTGAACCACCTTACCCACAATTTCGACTTGAACATTTTCATTGACGTTAATATTCGGCCAATTCTCACTCAATGTCATCAAATCAAATTCTGGTGACGTATAAGACAACTTCCGGTACTGACAAACAATCGCTTCATCCTTGCCAACAACCGTTGCCACCACAAAATCCCCGGGCTTCGGTGAAACCGCTGGATCGATCACCAACACATCATTCACCCGGATCTCAGGCATCATGCTGTCATCAATCATTCTGATCGCAAATGCATTCGCACTTAATTCCGGCAACAACTTGATGCTAATGGGAATAACATCCAGATTATCCTGTTGCTGTGTTCCGATAGCATCAGTACGCAATCCCGCGAGACACGCTTGGCGGTGATCCAGAAGCGGAATAAATTGAACCAGACTTTTAGGCTGTTTGAATACCTTCTCATCCGATAAACACATCAAAAATGCTGGCGAAACTTCCAAAGCGTGCGCCAGCAGCTTGATTTCTTCAGGGCCGGGCGCACGTATGCCTTGCTCCCAATTTGTCAATCTTGTCTGCTTGAGATTGCCAGTCAGTTCCCCTAGGGCTTTTAACGTTAATCCTTTTTCTTTACGCGCCTCATGGATACGTTTGCCAATTTCTTTTTTAATGTTTAGTTCAGTCAAATTCACCTCAAACAAGTTAAATTAATACTTGCAATACCACAATATGTGATGTAAGTTACATTTTGTACTCACATTATGTGAGTTAAATATATTTATTTCCATAACATTATCACATTATTGAAATAAATACGATAGTTCAAAACGGATAATCACTCATGATGGATTTTTCAATTAACAATGATGAACTGGCTGCATTAAGTGGATTACCCCACATTCAGCAGCTTGCTTATCTTAGAGGCATGCGGCCGTATATGGACGTTAAGAGTGGTATGGTAGGTATCAAGCGACGTGTCAGTTATCAATCGATAGCTGAGCAGTTGTATGTTGAGCCTCATCAGGGTATCAAAAGCCCTATCTTTTCACGTGATCAGGTTCGTCGTGCTGTATCCGGTCTTGCTCGTGCTGGCTTGATTTCCATTGAATCGAAAGGCATGCATTTAATTTTAAAATGCAAATTGGCTACAAGGGGTTTTTCCGTCCAAAATAAAGCCGCCATAAACCCGCCACAGAAAGCCGCCACAAACCCACACAGCGAAAACCCTGTAACCACGCAGGTTTCAGAAGATGACATCATGAAACCCGCCATAGCGCAATCATCAAAAGCCGCCATACCTCTTAAAGACAATAATTATTTATATTTATTATCGCAATTCGAAAAATTTTGGTCGCTATACCCCGAGAAAAAATCCAGAAATGCAGCCATTGCTGTATTCGAGCAAATCAATCCCGATGTTGGGTTGTTTAACGGGATGATGCATGCATTAACCGCACAAATTAACCACCGTGAAGCCATGAAGTTACAAGACAAATGGATACCACCATGGAAATACCCGGCGAACTGGTTGGCTCAGCGTTGCTGGGAGGATGAATTATCACTGGATGCATTACAGGAGAAACCCCATGCAGAGCATGCAAAAAATAGTCGAAACCGTGGAGCTGCACCCGACATGTTCTGCCCCCCGGAAGACGACGATGAACCAGCAGGAACCAATGTCATCCAGTTCCAGAGATTCCAGTAAGGCTGAAAAGCGAATTGATCTGTTGTTTTCGAAGTTTGCTGCTTTTTATGGGCATATCTGGCGTAGCCAGCTTAAGGACGAGAAGTTTTTGAAGTTTGCCAAAACCGAATGGCAGGAAGGATTGAGTGAATTTACAGATACGGTGCTAACGAAAGCGATATTGAATTGTCGGGAATTTAACGAATTTCCACCAACACTGCCGCAGATGATTCAGTGCTGTAGGCAAATTAGAAAACAAACGTCGTTTTACGTTGTAAAGACGCATGTACCAGCAAACAAGGACATTGTTACTGCCTGTTTGCAACGGTGCAAGGAAATTTTAGCCAAATAACATAGGAGGACACCATGTTGATATTAACCAGAAAAGAAGGTGAGCAAGTCATGATTAACAACGGATCAATACGACTCAAGGTACTTCATGTGAATTTAAATGATGGAATGATCACCATTGGTTTTAATGCACCGGAGCATATCGATATTGATCGAGGTGAAATCTTTTATAAAAAACGTTTACAACGACCCGTAGCAGATGGAGCAACCCTATGAATCCCAAATCAATGATCAATCGTTTTATAAAAAACGTTAATACGACCAAGTCTCAACTATTGCTGCTGATGATTCTGTCACCCTCGCTTTCACACGCACAAAGCATTGAAAGCATTGTCAACCGCACCATCACTTACCTACAAGGAGGGCTTGCCAGAACTGTGGGGATCCTTTGCATCATCATTGCCGGTTATTTGTGCTTGGCACGGCAGCAATTTCCCAAGGAGTATTTCGTCATGATTCTGGTGGGTATGGGAATCATTTTTGGCGGGTCTTCTCTGTATTCAACGTTGATTGGCTGAGCGCCATGAACTCATTAACCATAAATCCTTTATTCGGTGCATTAACCCGACCTGCCATGGTAGGCGGTGTAACGTTTGAATATCACATGTTGAATTTGATGGTCTCCATGTGTGCATTCATTGGGTTATCACCGTTGTATGGCTTGTTTTTTATACCAATACATGTGTTTGGCTGGGTGGTTTGCTGGTATGACATTCATTTTTTCACGATCTGCGCTAAGCGATTTTCAAAACTACCACCGATGCGCAACACATCTATTTGGAGGGTTCGCGCATATGAACCTTTCTAAATCACTTAAAACGGCAAGGCAGGAAACAAAAGTGTCGGATGTATTTCCAATAACACATTTGAATTCGCCAACCATTTTTGAATCTCAATCTGGACTGCTGGGATCGGTCATTCGCATACAAGGCATCGCCTTTGATATCGAAGAACCTGAAAATCTGAATCATCAGGGCTTTTTATTACATCAGGCGTTATTAGGCCTTGATGAACGATTTATTGTGTATGTGACTACCCATCGAAAAAAAGCCAGTTGCACCCTGGCTGGACAATTTAACGGTAACTTTGCTGAAACACTAAATACCCGCTATCACGCCCGATTTAAACATCAAAATCTATATACCAATGAATTGTACATCACCGTGGTACTCAAAGGTGACACCTCAACCAAAACTGCATCATGGCTGAATTGGACTCAAAAAATAATAAACAAAGGCACGTCAGAAATCGCCAATCACCACCGTGAAACACAAATGGCAAATTTAACCCGAGCGGTCAATCAATTGTGTGCCAATTTAGTTCCATTTGGTGCATCACTTTTGGGGGAACAGGATGAAGCATTGGGTTATAGCGAATTAATGCAGTTTTTAAGCCTGATCGTCAATGCAGGGCAATCACTGCCTTATCAAGCACCTGCCTATAGTTCGCCCATTGCTATTGACATCCCTCATACTTTTAAAGTCGAGCATATGTATCCCGAAGGTCATCTGGGTCAATACGTCAGTCGCTACCAATTGTTGTTCGGTGAGTACATTCAGTTTCAAGGCAGCACACGGGATGATGTGCGGTTTGGGGCAATGTTATCCTTAAAAAAATATCCAACGGCGACTGCCAGTATTTTACTCGATACGCTGTTATCCCTAGATTGTGAATTCATATCAACGCACACCTTTGCCCCCATTGCCCGTGAAGCAGGCCTGAAAACGATCATGAACAAACGTTCAAAACTGGTCAGTAGTGAAGACAAAGCACAGAGCCAAATTGATTCGCTCAGTGATTTGGAGGACGGTGTAGCCAGTGAATTCATGCTATTGGGCGCACACCATCACACCTTGATGCTGATGGCTCCTACAAAAGCGGCGCTGGAATCAGCCATTCTGGAAGCCACCAAACGGTATGCAAGCAGTGCGATTGTTGTGGTGAAAGAATCCCTCGGCATTGAACCCGCTTTCTGGAGTCAAATACCCTGCAATCACCACTTGATAGCACGCGCTTCACTTATCACATCTCAAAACTTTGTGGATTTTTGCCCGCTACATAACACGCAATCAGGCTTTGTGAATCAGAACTTTTTAGGCAGTGCGGTAACGCTACTGGAATCGCCATCTAAAACACCGGTGTTTTTTAATTACCATAGCAAAGGCTCTAAAACCAATCCATCCAAAGGCCACGCTGCTGTGTTTGGTGGAAATAACGCGGGTAAAACCACATTGGTGAATTTTCTGGACGCTCAAATGGGACGTTTCGGTGGAAGAAGCTTTTTTATCGACCGGGATGAGTCGTCCAAGATTTACATTTTAGCGAGTGGCAATAGTAGTTATACCAAAATAGCACCGACCAATCCGGTAGCCATGAACCCGTTAAAACTACCCGACACAGCTGATACTCGCGCATTTCTAAAAAGCTGGTTTGGCACATTGATTCAGATTGACGGTGAATCCAGCATCCCGGGTGATATTGCCGAAACCGTTAACGATTGTATCGATTATGCATTTGAGCAGCTCGCGCCTGAATTCCGAACCTTAAGCCACATCAGTCAATTTTTACCGATGAACTTTCCGCGTTGGCCGCAGTTAAGACAATGGTTAAAAGGCAATAACGATCGCATCAACGGTGAGTTTCACTGGTTGTTTGATAATGAAGACGATGCATTGAATTTTGATTTTGATAAAATCGGGTTCGATGTGACATATTTGATGGACAGCGTAACATCAACCATTGCCACACCGGTGTATTTATACCTTGTACACCGCATGCGCCAATGTTTGGATGGCCGGTTAACCTCGTTTGTCATTGATGAAGCATGGCAATTGTTTGCCTCCTTTTTCTGGGAAAAGTGTCTCAAAGAATGGCTGCCCACGATTCGCAAAAAGAATGGTCATTTTATTTTTATGACCCAATCACCAAAAACCGTAACGACCTCAGCTATTCAGCATGTGGTACTGGATAATTTAGCTACGATGATCGTTTTCCCTAATTCGTTAGCCGATCGCGATACCTACATTGAACACCTAAAACTCACTGAAACACAGTTTCAAGCCATCAAAGACAGCACACCTGAATCACGGATTTTTCTTTATAAACAGGAGAATGAAGCCATGCTCTGCCGGCTGGATTTGAGGGCTTTGAGTGATTTGATTCGTGTGTTGTCGGGGAATGTAAAATCGGTTCAGCTGCTGGATTCGATTATGTCTGATGTGGGGGCTGATCCGGATGTTTGGTTGCCGATATTTTTAGAGAGGAGTGGGCAATGAGAGCAAACGCCGTCCTGATCACAGCATTCCTGCTAATAACCCAATCAGCCAACGCCGACATCATCGGTGTCGCAGATACGGAACTAATTATCAACAGCCTAAAGCAATTATCGGTTCTTCGAGATCAATACCGAGTGCTTAAAGACACGCAACAACAAGCCAAAGATGGATTAAACAGCATGAAACAACTACGTGACATGAACAGCGGTCACTACGGTTTCGGCGAATTATCCAACGGACTGGATACATTGCAAAGCTGGCAATCCCCTGCAAGTACGTGGCAGGACGCATTACAAAATCTATCCGGCGGTAATCCATCACGTTATCAAGCATTGGTTGATGCATATGAAAAAAATCATCCAGCTCTAAATGAGGCCGACTATGCACGTAACACCACACCGGAAAATGCTGCCAGATTTAAAGAGGACAAAGCCGTCAATCGTGCGGTTCAGGTACAAACCACGGACAGCTACAACGAAATAAATCGACACATGGAAGTCCTTCACAAACTTGCCAAGCAAATCGAAAAAACACCCAACACCAAAGGGGCGATTGATTTGAATTCACGGCTTGTAACAGAGCTTGCGTTTATTCAACTCGCAAGCTTGCGCCTGCAAACCCTGATGAGCCAACAAGTGGCGCAAGAAAATTTATCTGAATTACAGGATAGAGCAGACATGGTGCGATTTAATCGATTAAAAAAATGAATAAGGAGTTCTTTATGACACGAGCAGGTTTGGTGATTTTGCTTTTAAGTTTACTGGCTGGTTGTTCCAAGCCTCCCGATTTGGAAGCCCCATGTCGTGAATTTGGCAAGCATTGTTCACAACAACCGATTAATTTGGACATTGGACAAGTCGCATGAAATTCAATCGCAGCTCAACAGGAGAAAAACAATGAAGTGGAACACTATGACTACAGTCATCATAAGTGCCTTGGCAGATCAAGTCCTAATGTTGCTGTAAAGATCCATTTTTCTCCTCACACCCTTAATTTTACTGATTAATTGCAATCACATTGTTTTGCATATCCACAGTAATTTTTTCG
>CANNJI010000085.1 GCA_947504875.1 Legionellaceae bacterium | reverse complement strand
AGTTTGGATAATGTGGATGGCCCTTGCAAGAGCCTTTTATAACCGAGTAAACAACCTTTTTATACAGCTGTTCTATTTTCAAACTTAACCCGATTAAAAAACTTTACAGCAGTATATGGACTCAATCTGACGAAATGTGCAAGGTCCTTATTTCTTCCGGTGGCTTTCGAGGGTGTTGGGTGAGTCTTGCGCTTTCTGAATCTGAGCATGTCATTAAACCCATTGCAGTTGAAGGAATAGAGAAAAACTACTTCAAACATCTTAACAAGCGGTTAAAAGATAACTCAGTTCAAGGACTGATTATATCAGCGATTCGTTTAAATCAATTATTGATATGTCAAGACATAAAAAATGAGGAACATGATTCACTTGAACGCAAACTTGCGATAAAAAATGGATATTCATCCGTAGCGGTGATTCCAATTAATCCAGCCATCAGTCACCCTTATATTTTAGTTGTTTATGGATATAAGACTCAGACTTTAACAGAGGATATTATTAAGTTGTTAGAAAATTTAGCGGCTGATATTGGATTTGGAATAGGCATGCTAAATGCCCAAGTTAAACACTTAGAATTGATAAAGCAAGTTACAGCTAGCCTTAATAATACAATTATTGCCATGGCTTCTATGGTAGAACAGCGTGATCCATATACTGCAGGGCACCAACGACGGGTTGCTGATCTTGCGGTAGCAATTGCGAGGGATATGGGGGTTTCTGAAGAGAGAATCATCGGTATTCGTATGGCTGCGGTGGTGCATGATATTGGAAAAATCAGTGTGCCATCAGAAATTCTTTCTAAGCCAAGTAAGCTGAGTGAGGCGGAGTATGAGATGATTAAGACCCATCCTAAAGTAGGTTGGGAGGTTCTTAAAAATATTGATTTTTCTTGGCCTGTAGCAGAAATCGTTTATCAACATCATGAGCGGTTAGATGGCTCTGGTTATCCACGGGGATTGAAGGGAAATGATATTTTACTTGAAGCTCGAATTCTTATGGTCGCGGATGTTATCGATGCAATGTCGGAGCACAGGCCTTACAGGCCTGCATTGGGTATATTATTTGCATTGCAGGAGATAGTACAACAGAAAGGAACGCTATTTGATGAAGACGTCGTTAAAAGCTGTGTTAAATTGTTTCTTGAGAAAAATTATAAACTCATCCCATAAACCAACCCACCACAACTTAAGATCACCATTAAAAATAATGAGGTTTTAAAAGCGAATCGGATAGGTGTTAAGCTCCACAACAAGATGGTTTTTGATAGAAAACTTGCCAGTATTGCCGTATAAAGGGCCAACCCAACTTCATGTGAATTGAGTTGATGCCCCAAATAAAGCAGCGTTGTTGCTAATGAAATGCCTTGGATTTGAAAGAGTCCGCCTAAAAAAGAAATCAATAAAATACCTTTTATGGAAATAAAACGTTTTGCTATGGCAATCAGAATTAAGATGAATCCTATAAAGCATGATATGTGGAGGATAGAGCTTAAGCGTATAGGATTGGATATTCGCGCTGGATGAATGTGCGTGGCTTTTTGATAATATAATAGAATAATACTTAATATAGCGCCAATAAAGACCATACTGAGGATTGGAGGCCCAATATCAAGAAGAAGCCTGGGCGATGCTACAAAAACAATGATCATCACATCAACCAATGTCGCAAGTGTTGCAAGAATACACGACGCCATAATGGCAAGGGTAAACTCAGGATGCTTTTTTAACGTGTTAGGGACTTGTAAAAAAACGACTGTGCTTGAAACTAAACCACCTAAAAAACCTGTTAAAGCTATTCCCAAACGCTCACCAAATAAATGGATTGCAATGTATCCACCCAATTGAATTGTTGCAATTGTTGTCAATAATAGGCCAAAATTTCTTGGATTAAAAAATTGCCATGGATCAATGGTGCGGTTAGGTAACAGTGGCAAGATGCCAATGGTAAAAATAATTAGCACGATGACCGCTTCAATTTGATGAGGCTTGAATTTTTTTCTGGCCAAGGTATGTAATCGTTTACGCTCAAACAGAACGAGCAAAATAATTGCACTCACAGTTGCGGTGATAAGGGGTGAAAAGTCTGCCATATAACCTAAGCAGAAGGTAATGCCAGCAGTAATTTCTGTAACAATCCCAATGTTCGGTACTTTTTTCAAGGTGGAGGTCGAGCGAAAATAGTTTAAGAGCAACATGCCAAATACAAACGCACTGACAGTGATGGTGAGGCCTACTTGATTTAAAGTTGCAACGAGCGTTCCTAAAATGGAAAGTACTGTAAATGTTCGTACACCAATAAAATCAGCCCCTTCCGGATGGCTGCGCTCTCTTTCAATGCCAATTAATAAACCAATGAGCAATGATATGGTGAATGAAAGTAAGGTGTCTAACATAATTTAACAATGCCTGCTGCTATGATATGGGTTATACACTCGGTCATTATGCTTTTAAACGCGGGTGAGTTATCCATCACACTTCAATTTAGTGTTGATTTTTACCACTGTACTAACAAACAGATGGAAAGTATATGTCTATAGTGTCGGACAAATTGTTCTCACACAACATCGAGTTATGCATCGATTTAATGTACGCCGCTGGATGTTCATGAGTTGTTTATTTGTTTTATCACGTGCTAATCTTGGCTTTTTAAAAAGGAATACATCAATGAAAAATAAGTATGGCATAGACGTTACGCTTCAATATAACGCACTGGTTCGTTCAGCTGTGGCATTGAGTGCTAATAAGTCGCCTTCTTTGGAGGGGCAACTGGAAAACCAATACATAGATGATTATCGAGCGTTTGTGAGGATGTGTGAAGATAACGAGGATTTGCTATCAAACCACGAGGCTATGCGTGTATTTTATGTACATAAACGAGTTAAAGACTCAGAAGAATTTGCTTTATGTTTTTCACGGCTGATTCAACTTCAATTTGAATTAGTACCCGATGCCGGTGTACATGACGCTAAACAAGAGATGAATGATTCTGATTTTGATTTTGATTTTGATGAAACATGTATTTCAAATTCATCCTATGCTGCTGTCGGTTTACGATTGCAGCTTAGTGCGGTTGAAGATGTTGGGTCGTGGATTGATGAACCTGATGATGAACGCGTGCATTATCCAACACCCGTGCCGTCGCTTGCAGAATCTAAACAGAGAGATTCCAGTACAGAGCTTTCTCATGAGAAAGAAGGTCATTCGTTAACATAGAAATAATTTAAATGTTATTGGTCAATTCCCATGAAATTGCACAAAATTTTGCGGGGATATCCAGCATCGCTTGAATAAGTTGATACATTGTGTATACTTATATCATCGATAATTAACCATGGACATTTAAATGAAAGTCCACGCACGAATTCAAAAATGGGGAAATGGCTTAGCACTCCGTGTTGGGGGCGCCATGCGTGATATCCCTCATTTCAAAGCAGGCACAGAAGTAGATGTTGAAATTACTGAAAATGGATTTATTGTAAAAAAATCCACTCACAGTACAAAATTATTTCCATTTAGTGAAGCGACATTGATTAAAAATTTAACCAGCGAATTAGCGCATGCTGATTTATTGGCAAAACTATCAGCAAATGAGATGAACGATAATGATTAAGCAGTATATACCGGAACGTAATCATATTGTTTATATGGATTTTGAACCCACCAAGGGAAAAGAAATTGGTAAATATCGGCCTACTTTAATATTATCCTCTCAGGACTACAATCAAAATACAGGCTTGGTCATTTGTTGCCCTATCAGTACGAGTATACGCGGCGGTATTACAGAGGTTCCAATCAACAACTTGGAAAAACCCTCTGTTGTCGCTGCAAGTCTTATACAAACCCTCTCGTGGAAAGAGCGAAAAATAAAATTCTTAGTCAATGCAGAGCCTCATGTGATGGACGATGTATTGTATAGGATTATTCCACTGATTGGGGCAGATCAACTCATTGAGAAGTTAATCAATAAAATGTAAAAACATCGTAACTCCGCACGCCATTCGGCATCCCGAGCACAGCGAGTTTAGTGCGCTTAATCGGTCATTAAGTCATATGGAAGGCATCATAGTCAACAGTTCATGCGATGCTCAAATCCCCATTGGAAGCAGTGTGCTTGGGATGTCGTGCTTGGGCGTTACGCTTTCTTATCCAGCAGTCTAAAATGTTCAAGACGCGTTGATATTTTTGACTCAAGTCCGCGGGTGGTCGGGAAATAATAACGATCGTCACGAATTTCATCAGGCAAATACTGCTCGCCAGCAGCGTAAGCTTCTGGTTCATCATGCGCATAACGGTACGCTTGTCCATGACCAAGTGATTTCATTAATTGCGTTGGTGCATTACGCAAATGGGGGGGGACTCCGAGGGAGCCTTGAGATTTTGCTGCATTCATTGCGGCATGAAAAGCATTATACGTTGCATTACTTTTTGAGGCACACGATAAATAGAGAATTGCCTCTGCAAGGGCAAGTTCGCCCTCAGGAGAACCTAAGCGTTCATAAATTTGTGTTGCATTCAGCGTGATTTCAAGTGCTCTGGGATCAGCAAGACCAATGTCTTCGCTTGCAATTCGGAGCAGGCGCCTTGCAATATAACGTGGATCGCAGCCCCCGTCTAATAAACGACAAAACCAGTAAAGTGCAGCATCCGGTGCTGAACCACGTACAGATTTATGGAGTGCTGAAATTTCGTCATAAAATAAATCGCCATTTTTATCAAATTGCTTCACCGTGGTTTGCAAAACATCAGCCAAACAGGTGTCTGTTACTTTGAACGGTGAGTCTGCCTCCGTCGCTAAATCAGAAATGATTTCTAGTAAATTGAGCATTTGTCGTGGGTCGCCGTCGGCGGCTTTAACTAAAACTTTTTGAAGTTCAATAGGAAAGTCTAAGGATAAATGCCCTAATCCTTGCTTTTTATCCATTAATGCACGATTTAAAATCTCTAGGAGCGCTGTTTCGTCTAAACGCTTTAAAACATAAACCCGCATGCGAGAAAGCAGTGCATTATTGAGCTCAAAGGATGGATTTTCTGTTGTTGCACCAATCAAAATAAAGGTGCCATCCTCAATGTAAGGTAAAAATATATCTTGTTGGGCTTTGTTAAAACGATGAACTTCATCCACAAACAAAATCATGGCTTGATTTTTTTCAACCGATAATTGTTTTGCTTCTGCAACCAAGGCCCTAATTTCTTTAACACCTGAGAGGATGGCAGATAGTCGCTCAAATCGCGCCTCGGCTTTATTCGCCATGAGTTGCGCCAAAGTTGTTTTACCGGTGCCTGGAGGGCCCCATAAAATCATAGAATGAAGACGCCCATGTTCAATGGCATAGCGTAAGGGTCGTCCTTGGCCTATTAAGTGTAGTTGGCCACTAAATTCATCAAGCGAAGTAGGGCGCATGCGAGTTGCAAGCGGTTGATATTGATCTGAATAATTAAGCAGAGATTGCATCATGACGTTATGGTATTCTAAAGTATGGCATGCTCGCAATGTGTTGAGAGGGGAGATCATGAATAAAATGCAACAATTTGAACGGTTCAACTATACGCTTATGATTAAAGAGCATCATCTGGACACCTTTGGTCATGTCAACAATGCAACTTATCTTGAATTATTTGAAGAGGCGCGCTGGGATTTTGTAACGGCACGGGGTTTTGGATTAGATTATATTCATCAGATGAAGATGGGGCCTGTTGTATTAGCGTGTCATATTAAATTTATAAAAGAACTTCGTCTTAGGCAATGTATAACCATTGAGTCGCAAACGCTGCATTACGAAAGAAAAATAGGGTCATTAATACAACGCATTTTTAATGAACAGCAGGAGCTTTGTTGCGAAGCAACAATGACCTTTGGATTATTTGATATGGTTAATCGAAAACTGATGACCCCAACGCCTGAGTGGTTTAAAGCGATGGGGAAAGTGTAATGATCTGGGTAAATAAGCCCTATCTATGGATTGCACTAGCAGCAACCTTGTTGCTGATGTTTGCTCATTTGTTAAGCCCCTGGATTGCAAAACACTTACCACAAAAAGGGAAAAGTTTTGTTTCTTTTGCAGGGGGTGTTTCGGTAGCCTATGTTTTTTTAGATATGTTGCCTAACTTGGTTGAGTATAATAAACCCATTGGCGAATTTTTAATTGGCAATGATTGGCTTACTCCTTTTACAGAACTTTCAATTTACATTGTCGCATTGGTGGGGTTTCTTATTTATTATGGTTTAGATTTGGTGGCTGGGCGTTATCAAGTGCAACGACATGATGCGCGTATTGTGTATCGCTTACATCTTTTTATGTTTTGTCTTTATAATGTCTTGATTACACATACCATGTCTCTGCGTGCTTTATCGGGGTTAACGTATGTCGGATTATTTACTTTTGCAATGGCGCTGCATTTTGTCTTAACCGATCGCAAATTTTGTCGTTTATATCCCTCTCAATTTAACCCAGTGGGTCGAGCTGCGTTACTCTTTTCTTTGTTTTTAGGATGGCTTTTATCTGTTATTTTTGACCCAGCCCGGGTCTTGTTTATTGCTTTTATGGTTGCATTTTTAGCGGGGTCAATTTTATTAAATGTGTTTCGAGAAGAGCTTCCGAAGCGTAATCTTGCGAGTTTTCGTTGGTTTGTGTTGGGCAGTGTTTTAATTGGTGTAATTTTATTGTTGCAAACGTGTGTAAGTGCCAGCAATACCTAATGTATTGGTTATTTTTTGTGTTATAATCTGCCGCTATTATTCTATTAAGCCAAATCCCCAAGAGATTTTTTATGATTAGTTTAAATCAGTTAAGCATGACCTTTGGTCAGAAACTCCTTTTTTATGATGTAAGTCTCAATTTGAATCCAGGAAACTGTTACGCCTTGGTTGGTGCAAATGGTTGCGGAAAATCAACTTTTTTTAAGTTGATTCAAGGCGAAGAGGAAAAAACATCGGGTGATGTGATTATTCCTAAAGACGCAACCATTGGTTGGCTTAAGCAAGATCAATTTCGATATGAAGACACCCCTATACGAGATATCGTATTACAAGGCAAGCCTGCCTTGTGGGATGCGCTTCAAGAAAAAGAACGTTTATTTACACAAGATGAGTGGACCGATGAAACAGGCTTTCGTTATGCATTGCTTGAAGAAACAATAGCGCATCACGATGGTTATACGGCAGAAGTCGAGGCCGAGCGAATTCTTGCAGGTTTAGGCATTTTGCCTGTTTATTTTGATAAACCCCTCAATGCATTATCAGGCGGATATAAGTTACGCGTATTACTGGCACAAACACTGTTCCAAAATCCTTCAATTTTGCTGTTAGATGAGCCAACCAACCATTTGGATATTATTTCTATTCGGTGGCTTGAGAAATTCCTTAAAGATGAATTTAAAGGTCTTGTGATTTTTATTTCTCATGATATTGAATTTATTGATAATCTTGGTGACTATATTCTTGATCTCGATTTTGGTGAAATCAGGCAGTATCGTGGAAATTATCAACGATTTTTAGCGGAAAAGGCCTTAACAGAAGAGCAAAAGCGTGTTGAAAAGAAAAGTGCGGAAGATAAAGTTGCACATCTCCAGCAATTTGTTGATCGATTCAAAGCAAAGGCTTCAAAAGCTGCACAAGCGCGATCACGTATGAAAATGATTGAAAAAATCGAAATTCCAGATTTGGTTACGTCATCTCGTAAAGCACCTCATTTTAAATTTACACCTAAAAAACCTTCTGGCCGCCAGGTGTTGTCGATTAAAAATTTGAGTAAATCGTTTAAAGAAAAAATGCTGTTTTATAAAATGAATGTTGAGGTTATTCGGGGTGAAAAAGTATCCATTGTTGGGATTAACGGCGTCGGCAAGTCAACGTTTGTGAAGTTGTTAACGGAGGCACTGACCCCAGACGAAGGAACAATCACTTGGGGGCATGAGCCTAAAATAAGTTATTTTTCTCAAGATCACCATGAGCTATTAAATCGTTCATGCACGGTATTACAGTGGTTGAATGAATCCGTTTCTGGTGTAACCGAGCAACAGGTTCGGCGAACCTTGGGGCAGGTTTTATTTACACAAGAAGATGTGGATAAAAATATTTTGGCCCTCAGTGGGGGCGAAGCTGCACGCTTATTGTTAGCAAAAGTGATGTTAGAGTCACCTAATATTTTGATTGTTGATGAACCAACAAACCATATGGATGTTGAAACCATTGAGGCATTGGGGCAGGCGTTGATAGACTATCAGGGAACAGTCATTGCCGTGAGTCATAATCGACATTTCATCAGTCAATTTACAACGCGCATATTTTATTTTTCACCCGATAAGCCGTTTGTTGATTTTAGAGGGAAATACGCTGATTTTGCGGCACAGTATATGAATTAAGACCAACAGGATTGGGCGTTGCCTGTGGGTGCGCCTGAGGGGCCAGTGGTGATGTCTTCTGTGCCCAGGCTGGTTAAAATAAAAGATTGGCACATGAGATCACGGGTGGCTTGAGATTTAATAGGGGTTGCCTGTAAGGTATAGGATGTTTTGTCTGCATGAATTATTTTAAGTTCATAAAATCCCGCTGAAGATGTTGTTGAATTAAGCAGCGTCAGTAGTGGAGTTTGGTAGGATCCATGACGCATATGATAAACTTCAAGTTTACTTGCTAAATTGAAGAGCGCAGTGTGTGCGTCAATGCGATGGTGTCGCGTTAGGTAGCGACAATAATTTGGGTAAGCAATACTGGTGAGAATGCCTAAAATCACCAGGGTTGCTAGAAGTTCAATGAATGAAAATCCTTTGTTCATAACCGGTATATAGATAGTAGAGGAATGAGGTGAACATGATAACGCATTGTGGTTATATTGCCATCGTTGGACGTCCCAATGTAGGGAAATCAACTTTACTTAATAAAATTTTAAAGCAAAAAGTAAGCATTACTTCAAGAAAAGCACAGACAACGCGGCATACAATATTAGGAATTCAAACAGAAGAGTCTCATCAGTATATTTATGTTGATACACCAGGCATTCATCTGCATGCAAAAAAAATGATGAATAAAATGATGAATAAATCAGCAACCAGTGTGTTGTCAGATGTTGATCTTATTCTTTTTGTGTGTGATGCATTACGATGGACGGATGATGATGAACAAGTGTTATCTTTAATTAAACGCGTGGATAAACCTTGTTATTTAATTTTGAATAAAGTCGACACCTTTAAAGATAAATCTCAATTGTTGCCGTGTCTTGAAGAGATGAGTAAAAAACATGCGTTTACGGGGATGATTCCAATTTCAGCCAAAACCGGCGACCAGCTCGATGCTTTACATGCTTGCTTGCATCAGGTTTTACCTGAAGGTCCTCATTACTTTGATAAAGATCAAGTGACGGATCGTCCCACTAAATTTTTATGTGCCGAAATTTTGCGTGAAAAAGTATTTCGTTTGTGTGGACAAGAGCTTCCGTATGGGGTGACGGTTGATATTGAATCTTTTAAAGAAGATGAGGCAGGGGTTGCCCACATTCATGCTTTAGTTTTAGTTGAAAAGGAGAGTCATAAACGGATGATTATCGGTGAACATGGAACAAAGCTTAAAACCATTGCGAGCGCCGCGCGTCTTGACATGGAAAAACTGCTTGATCAAAAAGTATTTCTTAAAACCTGGTGTAAAGTAAAATCTGGTTGGTCTGATGATGAACGACTCTTAAAGCAACTGGGTTATGGTCACTGAAGCACTCAATGGCTACGTGTTGCACCTGCGTGAAACGGGTGAAACAAGCGCATATGCCCATTTTTTTACACGAGAAAAAGGGATTGTTCACGCACGTGTAAAAGGTGCAAAAAACAGAAAAAAACAAGCGTTGTTACAGCCTTTCATGCCCTTATGGATTGTGTTGGATGAACGCCCTTATGGTGCTTTTGTCCAATCGCTTGAAATTGCTTCATTTAATGGAGCATTAAAGGGAGCTCACATGCTGTCGGGCTTATATGTGAATGAATTATTATATCGTGCCTTGCATCCAGATGATGTTGATTTGGTTTTATTTGAATGCTACGAAACAACCATTCAACACTTAGCGAGCGATTGTGATCGTGTCATGCTTGAAATCATATTACGTCGTTTTGAATGGACCTTGATAGAAAGCCTGGGGGCGCAAGTGTCTTTTATTATGCAAGCGGATGGGGCTACACCATTGATGGAAACAGAACACTATCGATTTGTACCCCATGAAGGTTTTATGCCCGAGGGCACTGGATTTTTGGGCGCTCATCTTTTGTCGATGGGGCGAGGAGAATGGGAAGCGCCTGGCGTGCTCTTAACCGCTAAACGATTCATGCGCCAAGCCATTCATCATGTGCTTGATGGTGCAACATTAAATACTCGAGCATTATTTTATTGATTTTCTGGCTACCAAGCGTGATAGGGTTAACGCGTATGCCTTACTAATTTTTACACAAAATCGAGCAAATTTCACTATCTTCAGTATCTTCATAGATGACAGGCAGATGATGTAATCGAGTTTTTATTTTGTTATTAGAGAAGAATTTTTGACTTGTGGTTGGTGAAAACGAAGGCTGTTCGGCAATAGGTGTAAATGATTGAGGATGCAAATAATAAAAAAAGGCCTCAGATTGCGCGGTAATTTCAGCAGCTAAAATATCCCATTCGGTGTCACTTTCTATCTTTTCAAGTGATTGGGCTGAGCGCTCGCGGATAGCTTCAAGTTCATTTGCATGGGCAAGAGAAGCATGATCTTGCCCTGATTTGCCGGACACCTAGCTAAGAGAGTAAAATCTTATAGCAGAGGTGAATAATGAGCGGTATTAATACAGAATCAAAAGTTATCCGAAAGAAATACAGGCCTCAATTTAAAGATCAAGCCCTTGAGCGAGCTGCAAAAGATGGCATACCCCAAGT
>CANNJI010000084.1 GCA_947504875.1 Legionellaceae bacterium | reverse complement strand
CTTGGGGTCGAGCGCCCTTTTAAAAAACCGTGACACATCTCATTTTGTTGATTAAACTCAAGCCCACAACAGCAAAAGAGAAAAAAGGATTATTTTTCTTTTGAATGGCTATGTAAACAAAGCAACACACAACCCATGGAGAAAGTCATGCTTATCGGATTCATTGTTACAGCAATAGCAACCAGCGCAAGTGATGTTATCGTACCCATTTTAATAGGTGTAGGAGCGGGAGGCCTCATTGATTATGCATCTCAAGAGACCCCTTCTATAACAAGCGCCCTGCCCCACCTATTAAAAAATGAAGCAACCTTATTAAAGAAGAAAGCAGATGCGGCAGAAGCGCTCATCACTTCAGGAATACATGAGCAAACGAAAGCTATACACGACACACAAAAAAAATTACATGCAACCCAAATTGATTTACAACAACAAGGCGCTTTTTTTGCAGGTGCAACACGGCAAACCACACACCTGGTTACAGCATCAAATCAAGTGATAGCCTCAACCACCAGCGAATTTGATGCACTTAAAATGGAGCTTTCTCGCATCAAACAAGAATTACAACGTAATCAACACGAATTAGCCCTCGCAAATGAAAAATTAGTGACTTCGGCAGAAAAATCCGCGCATGAACATGCAGACTTTACGAGTCTTCTTAGCAAAGCAACAGAAGACGTTAAACAAATAACAGAAACCATGAAGCGCTCCAATGGGCTATTGGCGGAAACCCATGCCGCTGAAATCAAAACGCTTACAAAAAAAATTGATGAGCTTGAACCTGCTATTAAGTCGTTAACCACCAAACTTGATTTATCAACAACCGAAAACAAACGACAAACCAAGGAAATTGAACGCTTACTTGCCGCAAATAAGCGATATGTTGAAGCCATTAAAGAATTGTGCGAAAGAGATGAAGAGGCACCGCCCTCCCCTACCTCTGTTCACTCCGTTCGCCTCTTCCATTAAACCAAGTCAATCTATCCATACAACAAGGACAATTCACATGCGAGCAAATGACTATGCACTAAAAATGAATGAATGGCTCATTCATCAAAAGAATACAAAAAAATCCATTTCAGCTCATTTAGATTTTATTGCAAAACGAATTCATGCGGAACATAGCACCCTTGACCATCTTGCAACCTGGTACGGTGAAAAAAGTAGGTTAATGCAGTGGCTTGAAAGTGCCGTTATTCTTGGAACAGCAACCCTCATGGGTGCAATTGCAGGTCACGCTATTTTTTTTAGTCTTATTGCAACCCTTATCTACATCCCTTTTGTCGCGTTCCTATCGGCCCACAACACAGCACTCATGAAAAAAAAGCAAACGCTAGAGGCTAATTTAACCAACATTAAACAAGACCAAAGTGAGGCCATTGCAGAAATCAATACACTGGATGAAAAAATCAATGCAGTTGTCGCTGATACAAAAGAACAACTCGAAACCTTAGCTCAGGAAACAACACTGATTCAAGAGCAAACAGCCGAAATAGCCACTGAAACAGCACTTTTGATGAAATCAGAGGAGCATATTCATACTGCGGGTGCGGCACTTATAGAATGCACTCAAACATTGAATGTAACACTTGAACACGCAACTTCTGCATATGATGCGTGTCAAAACGGTATTATTGAAGAATTAGGTGAGCTTAAGCGAGCGCATAGCGCCGTAACAAGCACCACCCTCGCCCTTGATGAAACCCAATGTAGGCTTGCTGAAATAAATCGAACATTTGCAGCGTCACAGGAGCAACTCTCTTTTTTCTCAAAAAGCGCACAAAGAGCATTTGACACCATCACCGCTAACCCGCCTCAAACGCTAGAAAGTCCCATTGCGCGTGTAGAGAGCCTACTTCATATCACAAATGCTGCCATTAAGCGCCACGACGACACGCTTGCAACAACAACCGAACACGCAAAGGAGCTGAGTCAACAAGCTCAACTCCAAATAGAAGAAGGAGATAGACTTCTTGCAGCACTATTGAAGAAAAAGAAAGTTGTTCATTTAAGCATGGTCTCTTAACGAGTTATTGTCAAATCTGGTGTACAGCATCAGGCGGCCTCCCTGTCTAGTGGATCGATTACTTGCTATTATTTTAAGGTCACGATGACAAACCCACGGTTTTTGTGTGCATCTGAATCCGCTGTCTCCATACCCTTCAGTAATCGATGTTCAGATACCCAATAAGGTTCGAAGAGTTCTCGATCAGGGTCCATGATCAACACACGTTTTGTATTAGCATCATAGGCTCCAACTGGTGCAAAATGTCCAACACTTTCAGTTCCGCTTATGAATTTTTGATCAAAATTTACAATAATAAATGTTCGTCCAGTCTTTTCACCTTCCAATAGTGCTTGGTGAAATTTTGTAACAATGTCTTTGACGCTTGTTGCATGTATGACCTCAAGCTTAGTCGGTAGGATGTTATAAGCTTTCATGGCTTGTGATAAAAACGAACCGAATTGATCCAAAGTAACACCATCACCACCTTGTTTCACATCATTTTTCCAAGCATTCTGGGTGCTGTCCACAACGCTATTGGTTGTTGCGAGCTTTTGATTGGCATACTGCATTTGAGGTATACGTAGCGCATTCATCACCATAGTTGCTGAGGCCAAAGAACATGAGGCATCTGTGGGTTGAGGCAGATAATAAGGGCTTATCTTCCAATAAACAGGCGCATTGTGTGTACGGATGTAACTATGATCCTGAATAATAGATACTACGCCGGAAACATAACGGGATTGTTTGTTTAGAGCATGATTACTTGCAGATGCGTCTGCAAAGCTAGTACCCAAGCAGCTTATTGACAACACAAAACCAATTGATCTGGTAACGCTGTAAATCGATTGTATTATTGTTTGTTGCCCATGTTGAACAGAAAAATTGGACAAGTTATTGTCAAATTTGGTATACGGCATCAGGCGGCCTCCCTATCTAGTTGATCGATTACTTGTACCCCATCTTTAAATTCAACATTGTTCACAACGAGTGTTAACAAGTTGAAGCCCTTGATTTTCTTCCAGCGTTTCTGTGCTGATTCCATGAGTTTATAAACCATTGCCAGCGTAGTATCTCGGGAACCACAGTTACGTGCCTTTTTGGTTCTTAAACGCACCGTCGCAAAGGTAGATTCTATCGGGTTAGTTGTCCGAATGTGAATCCAGTGCTCTGCTGGAAAATCATAAAAAGCCAACAGCTCTTCACGGTCTTTTTCCAGACAACTCATAGCCTGCGGATACTTTGCACCGAACCGTGTTATGGCACTGTCAAAGGCCGCTTTAGCTCTGTCGCGGCTCTCAGCCATCCAAATATCATGTAACGCTTCTTTCACCTTTGGCTGCATAGATTTAGGCAACTTATTTAATACATTGGCTGTCTTGTGAACCCAGCACCGTTGATGACGGCATGCTGGATATACCTTGCTGAGCGCACCCCAAAAACCAAGCGCTCCATCACCGGCAGCTAATTTGGGTGAAAATGTAAGGCCTCGTTCACGCAAACCAGTCAACACCTCTACCCAGCTTGCTGTAGACTCGCGAAAACCATCTTCTACAGCAACTAACTCCTTCGTGCCATGCTCGGTAACACCGATAATCACCAACAGGCATAAACGGTCATCCATTCGGACATGGCTATAAATGCCATCTGCCCAAAAATAAACATAGCGCTTATCGCTTAAATCACGCTTGCGCCACTCCGTATGTTCATCAATCCACTGACTTTTCAAACGCGATATCGTATTCGCCGACAAACCTTTTGCTTGTTCGCCCAACAGAGACGAAAGGGCTTCCCCGTAACCGCCTGTTGATAGGCCTTTCAAATATAGCCACGGCAGCATTTCTTCAATGCTGGTTGAGCGTTTTAAATAGGGTGGTAGCAGGTCACTGTTGAATTTAATCCCTGCCTTGCTCCTGTCACGAACCTTGGGAACTCGGATATCAATATCTCCGAGACCAGTCTGAATCGTTCGCTCTGGTAAATAACCATTTCTCACAACTGCCGGCCGACCATCAGGAAGTTTATTATCCTCATACTTCATCAGCATCATTGCTAATTCGGCCTCAACGGCTTGAGCAATAAGACCACGAGCACCAACCCTCAATAATTCACTTAATGGGTCATTGATGGTCACTTCTGGTATTGCAACAGCTTTCAACGTAAAATCATTCACGGCGTATTTCCTTTTGTTGGTTATGTTCTTGCGGAACTTCCAACAGGATACGCCACCTGCTTTAAACTGTCATACACCAGATCTGACTATAACTCGTTCTCTTCCTGCCTCAAATCAAATGGCCTATCAAAATGAGTTGTATGGTATAGGTCCTCAATTAGGTACTTCACTCTATTGGGATATGTTTCAACATTTTGCTATGGGTGGAAATATTATTGCTGGATTGATTTTTGGTAATCAACATGCCAAATTAACTGATTATGGCCAGTCTTATGTGACTTTTCCAACAACGGCGAATGAACCAAAATACTTTGCTCAAGTACAATCATCTATTTGGGCATCAATACTGCTCTCAGGACAAGTGTATGTAAGCTATAACCATTATTATAATAATAATGGTTATAAAGTATTACGCCTGGATGGGGGGGTAAGTGGTGATGTGTATATTTCAAATTATCCCGTTAATTACTTTGATTCAACTGGGAATGTTAGTTTTGGAAACAACTTTTTCTTTAGAGATATATTTATACGTTTAGTTTATAAAGCATAAATTTTATTATAGGTTGTTATGCAGTTAAATGTAAATCAAACAAAGGACACGGTTTATTACTCGTGTTCTTCCCCAATCATATCTTCTAAAGCATATATCGGTCATAATGTTGAAATAGGTCCTTATTCAATCATTGGCGATGATGTCTATATTGGCGATAATACTAAACTTGGTCCAAATGTATATATACCTAGAGATACCGTAATTGGTAAAAATAATCGAATTTACTATGGCGCGGTAGTAGGCGTCGATCCTCAAGATTTAAAGTATGAAGGAGAACCTAGTCAATTAATCATTGGTGATAACAATATTATTCGTGAATATGTCACTATTTCTCGAGGAACTAAGGGGGGTGGGTATATTACCCGCATAGGCAATCATAATTTACTCATGGGCAACGTTCATATAGCTCACGATGTGAAACTTGGGAATCATAATATTATCTCTCATTACACAGGATTAGCAGGTCATGTTGAAACAGATGATTATGTAACTATTGGTGGTAATTCGGGTATCCTTCAATTTTGTAAACTTGGTGCCTATTGTATGATAGGAGCCTTTTCTTATATTACTAAAGACGTATTGCCTTATAGTTTAAGTCAGGGAAATCCAGCTAAATATTTTGGCATTAATGTGCTTGGTTTACGTCGCCGAAATTTTAATTCACGCCAGCGAATTTTAATTCAAAGGGCATTTAAAATTCTACATGATGCTGCACTTACAAGCCAAGAGATTCATATTAAACTGGAAAATCTTTTTGAATTTAATCAAGAAAATCAGGATATTATTACAAACTTGATGAATTTTTTAAAAAACAGTACGCGTGGTTTTTATAAAAAAACTGAAATATCTGTATAAAACTCACGTTAAAATATTCATAATTTCCTCCACAATCAACGCTTGATTGTTTTTTTTTAATTCAATATGAAGTTTTTGAAATTCATATAATAATGTTACTTTTTCTTCTTCTTTTTGCTTGATTAATTCTAAACAAGCATTGGCTAGTAATTCAGGTTGTGCATCATCTTGAATAAACTCTGGCACTAAATCTTTTTGAGCAAGAATATTGGGTAAAGATATAAAAGGGATTGCAATAAATGTACGATAATAACAATATGTGAAATAACCTGTCTTATATGCAACAACCATTGGTTTTTTCATCAGCATGGTTTCTAGAGTACCTGTACCTGATTTGATTAATACTAGATCTGCAATTGAAAGTATGTCACGAGTTTTTCCAACGATAATTTTAAGATTTAAATGATGTGGGTTGCCTTTTAATTGTTCTTCAAACTGCTGTTTGAGTTTAGTTGATAATAAGGGTACTACAAATTTAACCTGAGGAATGTTTTTTTGTAATATGATCATCGTTTCAATAAATAGAGGAGCCATATGTTTTAAGTCAGAACTCCGACTTCCAGGCATCACGACAATCATTTGATCTTTTTTTCGGTAACCATATTTGTTGCGCTTATCATTTTTATCTTGAATAAGGGGAATTTCATCGGCAAAAGGATGACCGACAAAGCTTGCTTGTATATGAAAACGGTTTAAAAAATCTTTTTCAAATGGAAACAGTGTTAATACATAATCAACGGACTCTTTAATTTTGTATACTCTATCTTGTCGCCAAGCCCAAACTTTAGGACTCACATACTGAATGGTTTTTATGCCATCTTTTTTTAGGGTATACGCAATTTTTAAATTAAAACTTGAAGAATCGACGCCTATAAATAGATCAGGTTTATCAAGGCGTAACCGACTAATAATGGTTTTTTGTAGAAACTTAAGTTGAACAAAACGTATGAGTATTTTATCAAGTCCCATAAAGGTATATTGCTCCATGTTGTACCAGGAGTGAAAGCCTTGTTCTTTCATATTTTGACCACCAACGCCATAGAAACATACATTGGGTAATTGTTTTTTTAATCCAGCCATTAAACTGGCCGCCAATAGGTCTCCAGAGGGCTCTCCAACAATAATTGCAATACGTAGCACAGATTTACCTTTTTAGGAATTGACTAAATCAAAATGGTATTATAAAGTTATGGACTTTAAAAGGGAATTCAAAATGTGATGAAAATATCACTTGCAGGAAAATTTTGTTATCGATATTTTCCCTATAGACGAAAGGTGATTGAAGACAATATTGATTTAGTCTTTAAACACACCATTTCTTCTGAAGAAAAAAAAACCCTAATTAAAGCTTATTATTCTCACTTTTTCACAACAATTAAAGAAATTTTTCAACTTGGTCTTGGTTTAAAAAAATTCAAGCAAAAACCAATTTTTATCGGTGAGGAACATTTAAAAAAAGCTTTTGATAGAGATAAAGGTGTCTTAATTCTCGGCGGGCACTTAGGAAATTTTCAATTGGCGTCATGTTTATCAGCGCGTTATTTTTCCCATTTGGGTAAATTTAATGTGATACTTAAACCTATATCGATTAAGTGGATTGAAAATATTTTCTATGCTGGGTTTGATAAGAATGATGTAGATAAAATTATTAGCGTAAAAGGGTGGAAAAAAATCCTCTCTAAACTTAAACAAAAAGAAGCAATTTTTTTTGCATTTGACCAACATGCAAGCATTGTGAAGGGCCACGGTATTGCAGTTGATTTTTTTGGTAAAAAAGCTGCTACTTATACAAGCTTGGCAGTTGTGACAAAACTAACTCAAGCAGCTGTAATTCCTGCGTATACTTATCGAGATGAACATGGAAAGCATCATATTTTATGTCTGCCTCCTATAGAATGGATTGGTCATGAGGATAAAGATACAGAAATCTATCTCAATACACTGAACTACAATCAAGTCTTAGAAAAGATGATTCTTGCATGTCCTGCGCAATGGATTTGGTCTCATCGTCGCTGGAAAATTTAAATATCATCACTTGTTGATGGTGTGATGGATTTTTTACTTACCATTTTTTTTAAATAATGGGTTTGGCGATGCCATTGGCGAAACGGAACGGCCGGAATACCCCCTACTCTTGCTTTTTCAGGGACGTCTTGAAAAACCAGAGATTTTCCTAAAATTGTGGCGTGATTATTCACTTTTAAATGTCCACCAACCCCTACTTGCCCCCCTAAGGTTACGCTTTCGCCAAGAATACTACTACCAGCAATGCCACTTTGGGCGGCAATGACAGTTTTTTTACCTATTTTTACGTTATGCCCTATTTGGATCAAATTATCTAAGCGGACATGATCACCTATTTCGGTATGTTCAAGAGTCCCTCGATCTATACAAGTATTAGCCCCAATTTCAACATCATTGCCAATAATCACTAAACCTTGATGGTAAATTTTATAATGTCCATTGCTATCAGAAGCAAAACCAAAGCCTTCTTGTCCAATACGGGCTCCCGGATAAATAATGACATCATTTCCCATGCGGGTGTTTTCAATACTGACTTGATTATGAATATGGCAGTTGTTACCCATCGATACATTTTTGCCAATAAAGGTATTGACTCCAATAAGGCAATTATCACCAAGGACTGCATCATCGCCAATATACGCGCCATGCTCAATATCGCAATTTTTTCCAATCAAAGCTTTGGGGCTAACGTAGGCACTTGGCGCATGACATGATGGTGTTGCAGTAAGATCTGCAAATAATTTTGTGGCATATGCAAAACCTTTGTAAGGATTTGGGTGAATAACCAGCGCCATCCTTTTGGGTGCATGTTTTACAGCATTTTCATGAATAATACAGGCGCCTACTGATGAGTTTTTTAATGCATTTAAATATTTCAAATGATGAAACATCGCCAGACTTTTTTCATCTCCAGAGTTTAAGGCGCAAAGGTTATTAATTTTTTTTGCTGCGTCATTTGTATGCCGTAATTCGCCACCAATGTATTCTGCAATGCTAGATAACGTCAGTTCGACATTCAAAGCCATTTGTTCTTCCTTCTTGTCTATCGTCGAAAAATATACATGAAGTTTAACGGATGGCTTTCTTCTTTTCTAGACCTTCCTGAATTTACAGAAACTTTGACACACTAACGCTCTTGATAGTGCTTCGTTTGTTCTGTAATTTCTGTTTTACTGCATGAATATTTGACGACGTTGATTAAAAAGTTAGCTATCATTAGCCAACACATCTATTAGTTTAAAATAAAGCCTCTCAAAATCAAGCAATATTTTATTTTAGTTCACAAATTGCTCATTCCTGCATTTTTTAGACAAAGCGATACTGCTGATTTATCTAAAAAAGCAGGCTCATAAAAAACAAAAAATCTTGTTTTAAGTTTATTCGTTTATTTTTAAATATGATTCGATTCAAGCCACCCATCGTCTATTTCAACCAAGACCGCGGTAATTAAGCGTTCGCATGATTTATCACATGGAAAAATAGAAACCACTTGTGTACGCCTTTTGATTTCTCGATTAATGCGCTCAGCAAGATTTTTGGACTTTGGATTAATAGCGTACCAACAAGACTTTTTCACAGTCTCGTGACCAAATAGCCAATGACTTTTTATTTTGTCAATTAGTATAATTTAAGCGCTTGAAATCAACAATTCAACGAATTCAGCATGAGATAAACCTAAGGATTGGATCTCTAATTTTAATCTATGCAAAATAAGCTCAATTTCGTTGAGATTTGGTTTTTCTTGGCTGTTCTCTATGGGGCTTGAAATTGTTTTTTTCAAATCATTTTGTTGATGAGCGCTTTTAAAATGGATAACACTTGGGAACACCTCAGCCATTTTTCTCTATATATAAAGCCTGAGCTGTTCCACCCCATATTTTAGCGAAGATCTTAAGTATTGCCATCGATGGGGTTCAATGGTAGCGTGCAATCCATACAATGGACAGTAAAGCACCCAACCTATGTCACACCAGCACCGGGCAACAACCGGGGCACTGGCGCGCGAAGCTATGGAACACACGCGCCATCAGCCTGAAACAACCTTGCTTTATCAGGTTATCGAAGAACATTACCCTGAATTTTTATCCCATCTGTCAGCGTTAGACAAGACCCTCCCTCAATATGTTCAAACTGAATTTGAAGAGTACCTGAAATGCGGCCGCCTTGAGTATGGTTTTTTGCGGGTGCAATGCGAATCATGCCATAAAGAACAATTGGTTGCATTCAGTTGCAAGCGCCGTGGTTTTTGCCCCAGCTGTGGGGCTTCGCGAATGGTTGAGAGTGCTGCAATGCTGGTGGATTCCGTACTTCCCCACCAACCGATTCGTCAGTGGGTGTTAAGCGTGCCTTTTCCCTTGCGCTGGCTTTTTGCAAGCGAACCCGGTGTATTGAGTAAAGCACTTGAGGTAGTTACACGGGCAATCAGCACCTATCTGGTTAAGAAAGCCGGTTTCACCCACACGACCGCAAAGACGGGTGCTGTGACGTTGATTCAGCGATTTGGTAGTGCACTTAATCTGAATATTCACTTCCATATGTTGTTCCTTGATGGGGTTTATGAGCTTGATTCCGATGGCGCGACGGCCA
Organism: Legionellaceae bacterium; assembly: GCA_947504875.1. Classification (GTDB taxonomy): domain Bacteria; phylum Pseudomonadota; class Gammaproteobacteria; order Legionellales; family Legionellaceae; genus CANNJI01. The sequence goes on along the minus strand of CANNJI010000084.1, from coordinate 866 downwards.
AGTTTCATGCGATTGAAACGCCCACATCAGTCGAGATGAACAGCCTGCTTCACCGGATTAGTGAGCGCATAGCCAGATTACTTGAGCGGGAAGGATATTTGGAAAGGGATTCGCAAGAGGGGAGCCTGCTTCTGGATGGATTTGACGATGATGTGATCAATGAGCTGCAAGGCAGTTCCATAACGTATCGAATTGCCGTTGGTTCTCAGCGAGGCAAGAAGGTTTTCACGTTAAAAACGTTGCCTGCCAGAGATGATGAGGTTGATGAATTAAATGGTCAAACGTTGGCAAAAGGAGGGGGCTTTTCACTGCATGCGGGCGTCAGTGCGAAATCATATCAGCGAGACAAGGTAGAACGGCTTTGCCGCTACATTGCAAGACCCGCCGTATCCACACACCGGTTAGAGCGATTGCCGGATGGAAAGCTCAGTTACGAATTGAAGACTCCCTACAAAAACGGGACGACCCATGTGGTATTCGAGCCGTTGGATTTCATTGCTCGACTGGCGGCCTTGGTGCCTAAGCCCCGGTTTCACTTGACCCGATTTCATGGCGTGTTTGCGCCGAACAGCGCGCACCGCGCTGCAGTGACAAGTGAGGGTAAAGAAAAACAACCTTCATTACCGGCAACAACAGAGCCGATTTCGGACGGTGAAGAGCGTCGTGGAAAGATGAGCTGGGCGATGCGACTAAAACGGGTGTTCAACATTGACGTGACTGTATGCAGGCATTGCCAAGGTGCCATGAGGATTATTGCGTGTATCGAAGACCGTCAGGTGATTAACAAGATTTTGGCGCACATCAATCGAAAAGAGGAACATTTGGTGTCCGTCATGGCAGGTACTGGCATTCGCGCACCACCCACT
>CANNJI010000083.1 GCA_947504875.1 Legionellaceae bacterium | reverse complement strand
TACGCAGCGTCATACCCCCAATGAAATGTCGTCCCGGAATTTAGGGCTGCTTGGTGAGCTTGCGAACCTTAGCAATCCTTAATGTCCGGGATCCATTTTTCAAAGTGGCACTTTGCTGGTTGATGAGTAGATCCCGGGCATTAACTGCGACTATGCTCACTGCGCTCGCCAAGTCGCACCGACAGCATTACGGTACTGCGTAACGTGAGTAACTCATTCAAATTTGACAAGACCCAACATGTTGGATTAAAATAGAGCATCCAGACTTAGGAAAACACAATTAAAATGAAAATAAATATTTTCACTTTTTTAAAAATATCGCCCTTTATCACATGGGAAGCACTCACGAGCATCACCCCGCCCTCAGATTCTGATGAAAGTAACAGATGTCTATTTTTGAACTATAAAAATCATGCATTGAGTGTAATGGGTGAAGACAATACGCTTATTCATGCCATCGATTCCCTTGACGATCTTAAAACACTGTTGTCCGTGGATTATCTTTCGTTAGAAGAAAAAATGGATTTATTTGAAATCCTCTTAGATTCTTCTACGCTCGGGAAAAGCACGTCGATGGGTGTGGCAATAAAATCGGCAAAAAAAGCACTCGCAGCGAAACTTGCAACAAATATTCTCATCCCGACAGATCATAGAATTTCGACAGGGATAGGCCTGGCTGTTGGTATTTTTTCTGCCGCTACGACTTTACTTAACCCAGATGAGCCTCAATTAATAAGAAGACCAGGACACTTAGAAAATATGCTGACTGGTTTTACCGAGTTAGAGACGTATGCTTTTATTTCCATCTTACGGACAAAGCCTTTTTATGATGATTTAGCAATGAGCATTATAGAGCGTGAATCACATCAGCTACCCGAGCTCTCTGTAGCAGCGATGGATTATCTCAACAACAGCACGATACTCCCCTCAAGAGAAGCTATTCTTGCTGCATGTCCTGTCTCATCTGTAGTAAAAATCCAGGCAAATAAACTCATATCCTGGATATATCAAACCGAAGAACTCGCAAATCAACTTGGATTTGGCTGCAGCCTTAATCTATTAGAAAATAATCTTATCGATTTTTTCAATACAATAATCGATGACTTATCCTCTGTACCCCTAGAAAGAATATCCAATAGCCTCAATTGGGCAGAAGTCCATTCAGATTCAGATACAGAATTAGATGCAGAAGCCCCGGCTTGCGTAGATCCCTCGCTGTGCTCGGGACGAGGTGGGGCGTTAGTAAAAATCAGCCCTGAACAATCAGAAACACTCAAACAAAAAGCCCATATATCCGTTATGGCATTTAGCAAGGCTTTGGAAAAAGCAAATCTCGCTATGATTAAAACAACACCACCTGGTGCACCTGTGGATATATTTCATGATGAAATAGCAAGCGCTCATGTAGCCATTTGGGAGGCAGTAAAAAATCTAAGTACACTGCTTAACACCATAGCGCCTAAAGATAAAGTTGTCATGTTTTCCATTATTAATCAATATATTCCGAATTTATCCAGGCCCACTTTCCTCTGTGCCATTCCTACTGGATACAATAAGAAACCTATCATTGAACATGGACAGGATGTACCAGATACATTAACCAATACCCTTATTCAATTTTTAATCGAGGAAATACAAAAAATACAACAAAGAGGAACCGGTGTGAGAAGAATAGGCGTTAATGAAGAGAAAAAAGCTCTTCTAATCAATATCCTCTCTAAGATAGCAAATTTTCTAAGCCAACCCGATCATGATGTTTATGCCCAACATTGCTATTATATAACAAAAATAGCATGCGAGCTGGAGCTCAATGATGTCAGTGCTACACTTGCTGGTGGACTTGAAATGGCCGTTCACAGATTTTTTCCCTCGGCCCAGTTCGTTAAATCAAAATCAACTCAATCTCTAGAAGATGCAATGAAAGATACAACGCATCGAATTGAAATACAAAGCCAACCCGACGAAGCGTCTTGTGCATCACAAATTGCAGATGATTTATTCAACCCTGATGTTGAGATCAGTGTGCTCCTCGAAAAACATAAGCCTTTTATTGAAGGAATAATGAAAATCAGGGCCGACTCTCCTGGAGAAAAGTTAACGATAAAAAATTAGGTGTTGCAATGCTCTGTTAAATCTACAGTACGCTTTCTTTACAGATGAAGTTAAGTCATCTACGCTTAAATACATCTACCTCATGGACGACGAGTGAATGTATGACTACCGTTGGAAGTTATCTGGTAACACGCTTTAAAAATATAGGGCTCTCTCACTATTTTGCAATTCCTGGAGACTATAATTTAGCGTTGTTAGATGAGTTACTCAAAGAACCAACGGTGCAAATGATTAATTGTTGCAACGAATTAAACGCAGGATACGCTGCAGATGGATATGCGCGTATAAACGGTGCTGCTGCACTGATACTCACATTTGGTGTTGGCGCACTGAGCGCTATTAATGCAGTGGCCGGTGCATACAGTGAAAATTTGCCGCTGATTGTTATTGCAGGAAGTCCCAATACAAACTCAATTCAAGACGCGGAAATTTTACATCATACGTTAGCGACTGAACATAATGACTATGTTCGACAAATGTTTGCTCATGTGACCGTGCATACCGTATGGATCCATCGTCCTTCAGATGCACCAGCTCAAATAGACAAAGCGATTGCGCTTGCATTGGAACACAAAAAACCTGTTTATATCGAAATAGCCTGTAACATTTCAGCCCTTGAAGTCTCAGCACCCACAAACCGATCATTTGCACGTCCACAAGTGAGCGATAAAACAGCATTAAGTGCAGCACTTCAAGCGGCGTCCAAAAAACTCAATGCAGCGACCAAGCCCGTATTGGTGGCAGGCAGTAAAACGCGTGTATGGCATGCGGGTACATTACTCGAAAAGTTAAGCCAAACCAGTGGATATGCTCTGGCAGCAATGCCTGATGCAAAAGGATTTATTTCAGAGCAACATGAAAATTTTATTGGTTTATATTGGGGGCCCGTGAGTTCACCAGGATGTGCCGCGATTGTTGAATCAAGTGATGTCTATTTATTTGTTGGCCCTAATTTTAATGATTATACCACCGTGGGACATGTGTGTAATATTAACCCACATAAACTCATTATTATTGATGAATGTAAGGTATCTGTTTGTGGGGAAATTTATACGGGCATTACCCTATGTGATTTTTTAGCCGGCTTAATTCCATTACTGCATAAAAATGATAATGCACTCAAAGCTTATCAACGTATTGCAGGGCATGCACCATTATTTATTCAACCGGATGATTTAAGCATGCCTGTTACAACGCGTTTTTTATTCGGCCAGATCCAATCCTTACTCACCGCTGATTATGCCGTACTCGCGGAAACAGGTGATTCTTGGTTTAATGGGTTGCATCTTGATTTACCTAAAGATTGCCCTTTTGAAATTCAAATGCAATATGGCTCCATCGGCTGGTCTGTTGGGGCACTTTTGGGGATGCAAGCCGCGCTTCATCTTAAAAAAAGAGTGATTGCTCTCATTGGAGACGGTTCTTTCCAAATGGGGGCTCAAGAGCTCTCTACCCTTATTCGGTACGGGTATAAACCCATTATATTTTTAATGAATAATGGATTTTATGGCATCGAAGTACAAATTCATGATGGCCCTTATAATGTTATCAATCATTGGCACTATAAAGACTTGGTTACTGTATTTAATGGTGATGCATACAATGCTCATGGTTTTAAAGTCTCAACATATCAAGAATTGCTTGATGTGATGAAAATCATACCCACCCTGGATTGTTTGTGTTTTATTGAGGTGATCCTGGACAAGAATGATTGTAATAAAAATTTATTAGATTGGGGTGCGCGAGTAGCCTCATACAATAGCAGACCACCCCGAACCTAATTTAAATGTGAGGACATCATGAATTATATTAAAAAGATTGATGCAAAAGGACATCCCTATTTAGCAGTTTCATTGAGCGACTACATGTTAATGAATGATCACGTATTAAATAAAGGCATGGCGTTTAGTGAACAAGAGCGACATACCTTTCATTTAGATGGGTTGTTACCACCACATGACGCAACCCTCGAAGAGCAACGTAAGCGCTCTTATGAGGCTTTTTGCAGTAAACAAAGCGAACTAGAAAAATATATTTATTTACGTGATTTACAGGATAGCAATGAAACACTATTTTATAATCTCTTGACATCATATGTCACAGAAATGCTCCCCATTGTTTATACGCCTGTTGTCGGTGCTGGATGTCAGCGTTTTAGTGAGCTTTATCGTAGACCACGTGGCTTATTTATTGCATATCCTCATCAAAAAAAAATAGAACACATTTTATCAAATCCTCGGTTTGATACGGTCAAAGTTATTGTTGTTTCTGATGGTGAGCGTATTTTAGGCTTAGGTGATCAGGGGGCTGGCGGTATGGGGATCCCCATTGGAAAATTAGCACTGTACAGTGCTTGTGCTGGCGTTCATCCAGCAGAAACCTTACCTATTTTGCTCGATACTGGAACAAACAATAAGCAACTGCTCGACGATCCACTTTATGTTGGGTGGAAACACGAGCGAATTCGTGGCAAGGATTATGATGATTTTATTGATGCATTTGTTATGGCTGTAAAAAAACGTTTTCCTCATATTTTATTACAATGGGAAGATTTTGCTCAACAAAATGCAAACCCTATTTTAATAAAATACAGAGATCAACTGTGTACCTTCAATGATGATATTCAAGGTACGGCAGCCATCGCGACAGCTACTTTACTCTCGAGTTTACATGTGACCCGCTCACGATTAAGCGAGCAACGCATTGTAATTTTTGGTGGTGGCTCTGCTGGCTGTGGTATAGGTAATTTAATTATTCAAGCGATGATGGACGATGGATTAACTGAAATACAAGCGCGATCAAAACTTTTTATCATAGACCGCAATGGGTTATTAATACACGATACGGTTGGCATACTCCCCTTTCAAGAGGCCTTTGGTCAACGCAGAGAAAACCTGGCGCAGTGGACTTATGCAAATGCTGAAAATATTTCGTTGATGGAGGTTATACGCAATAGTCATCCAACAGTATTAATTGGTGTATCAGGTCAAAAAGGTACCTTTGACGAAGCCATTGTTAAAGAAATGGCTTCTCATGTGAGTACTCCTGTGATTTTACCTTTATCTAATCCTACAGATTACAGTGAAGCCACACCCGATGATCTCATGACATGGACGAATGGTAAGGTCATTATTGGAACCGGAAGTCCGTTTCCGCCTGTTCTGCGTCACGGCATTTCTACACGAATTGATCAAACCAATAATGCTTATATTTTTCCTGGCATAGGACTCGGATTAATTGCCGTACAAGCAACACGTGTAACCGATAAAATGTTTATGATTGCCGCAAAAGCTTTGGCGAGCTGCTCGCCAACAATTGATGATCCAAACGCAAATTTATTGCCCTCGCTCAATGATATTCGTAAAGTTTCTTTAGTCATCGGTTTAGCCGTTGCAAAGGAAGCCGTTGCATCAGGATTTGCATCGCCTCATACAGCAGAACAAATTGAAGAAAAAGTGCGCTTGCATGTATGGGAACCTATTTACTTGCCTTATCGAAAAGGCTGATGAAATCAGCAGTGATGTGTTTTCTAATCCTGCTGATCCAGAGAGATTTTAATGACTCTTTTTCTTCAATATGTTTGGAAAAAACATGGGTGTACTCTTTTGATAACTCAAATAGAGCTCACCTCTGGACTCAATAGAACTCTTTTCTGTAAGCGGCGCGGTAATTCGCGTCATGATGACGAAAAGAACCAACGGAGAGATGCATCCCAACCATCCCAATGGTGCAGGAAATGCAAAACAGACAAACACACACCATGTCAGCCATTCAAAAAAATAATTAGGATGTCTTGAGTAAAACCATAAACCAACATCACACACTTTCCCTACATGACGGGCCTTAAACGATTGCAATTGAAAATCAGCTAAACTTTCAGTCGCGATTGAAAACAGCGCCATCAATATCAAGAGATAATCAATTGTAGATAGTGAGTCATCCACTGATAGTTGTGAAACAAAATACCACGGCAAAGACACAATACCTACCAGCAAGCCTTGAAATTGAAAGTTTAATAAAAAACCTAAGGGTTTGGACATTTTCCAGTTTTTACTTAACTGAGCGTAGCGTTTATCCAGCACGTTAGGACGAATTCGGGTATACCAAAGGTACCCACCTAAGCGTAATCCCCAAATGAACAAAACCAGACTTAAGATTATTTTTTTCATTGAAATTGGCGAGGTATAAAGATAGATCATTCCGATAAGCGTCAACCCAGAGGCCCAACCCACATCGACAACTGATGGATTTTTTGTATAACGATACCATAACCATATCAAACTCATATGAGAAAATATCACTGCAATAGCAATCAGAAATATCATTAAATCCATCCTTGTCAGTTTATATAAACCGAGAAACATATACGGTTATTGTGGCAGAAACCGCACACAAAACAGTTCCCCATAACCAATCAACAAAAGCCATCATCACAGGCCAGTCTTTAAAAATTGCAACACAGGTAAAATCATAAATACCATAAATCACACCCCCTAAAGCCGCACCATAAAAAAATGCAGAAATTAAAGAACCTTGTGATAACGGAACAACAAAGGTTAATGTTGCAAAAGCGAATAAAGCATAAATAATAGCAATCGCCCACCAAACAGGTAAAAGGCTGCCCTTTTCCAAGCGCAACCAGTTGGCATACGATTTAAAATACATGCCTTTGGCAATATAGCCAATCCACGTCATATCGAGCATGAAAAAGACGACCATTGATATGACAAAAAGTTTCATATAATTCATGATGAGCTCCTTATTATTTACGACGCATTATAGTACCGGTCAAATGACTTGATGAACAGGTAAGCGCGCTATGTCTGAGTATAGCGAGTTTAGTGCGCTTAATCGGTCATCAAGTCATTTGACCGGTACTATAAGTATCCATATAACTGCATTTAAATATCCCGCAAAAAGCAACCAAATAAAATAAGGAATCAGCAAGACGCAACTTAATTGATACGTTTTTCGGCAGATAATAATCGTTATCAACGTCAAGATAATAATCGCCGTGATGCACAAAAGGCTCACGCCAATCCAATGAAAATAAAAGAAAAGTGGCATCCAAGCCCAGTTCAATAACATTTGTAAACTGTAAAATACAAGCGCTGATTTCGCCTTTGGTTGATGACGATATTGCCAAAGTGCATATCCTGCAACAGCAAGCATGCAATATAGGATAAACCACGCAATTGGAAAGACAATATCTGGTGGTGTAAGGGTCGACCGATGTAATGAGGGATACCACGATACAACATCATGTTGCGTGATAAGACCCAAGCAATAACCTATGATCTGAAAAACCATTATCCAAAGCAGTGCACCTTTGACTTTTACAGACATGAGTAACCCTCCATATGTAGCAGCTGATCTAATCCTTCCCTATAAGTCGGATACGTTAATTGTATATTAAACGCCTGTTTTAATTTAGCATTTGAGACCCGCTTATTATGTGAATAAAACTCCTGTGCCATAGGTGATAATGTGGCCACTTCATACGCTATCTTACTTAAAGGAGCCCGTTGTAATAATGTTGCGGCATATCCGTCAACAACATGACTGGGTGTGGGCTCATCATCAGCAACATTATAAATTGAAACACCAGGCTTTGGATGTTGCATTGCAGCAAGAAGTGCCAACACAATGTCTTCAACATGAATTCTTGAGAAAAAATGGCCTTCTTTTACAATAGTCTCTTTTTTACCAGCCATCAATCGCGCTAAAACGTTTCGTTTCGGCCCATAAATACCCGCCAATCTAAAAATAGTGAGGGGTAATTGATATGTCTGCGCAAAAGAAACCCATTGATTCTCGGTAGAAAGCCTTAATTGACCTTGGTTGCCAAGCGCTATGGGTTGGGAAGATTCATCAACCCACTCTCCTTGATGATCGCCATAAACACCGGTAGAAGATAGATATCCGACCCATTGAATATTTTTAACGTGTTTTTTTAACGCATCGCCAAAATTTACAAGTACTGGATCACCCCTATCATGGCTTGGTGGCGTACTAATCAGAATATGAGTGACAACAGATAAGGCATCTTGAATACTTTTTTCTGAAAAATGAATCACCTCACAATCAAAGTTGCTATCATAACCCAAAGCATTGCTATTTCTTGTGGTCGCTGTGACTTGAACACCGATTTCCCGTGCTTTTTTTGCCAAAAAATGAGCCGTATAGCCAAAACCAAAAATCAATAAATGAGGCTGCATGTTAATCCTTTTGATAAGGTTGCTGTGTTCCAATCATTTTATAGTAAAGCAAAGCCTTGTTCCTTGCCTCAGAATGGTCAACAATGGGTTCTGGGTAATCTTTACCTAAGCATAACCCAAGCGCGCCTTTTGGCGCCATCCATGGTTTATGAACCCATTGCACAGAAACCGATTTAAGCTCAGGAACCCATTGCTTAACATAATCACCATTGGGATCAAATTTTTCACCCTGTAATACGGGATTAAAGATACGAAAATACGGGGAGGCATCAGCGCCACATCCAGCAACCCATTGCCAACTTGCTGAATTACTGGCCAAATCTGCATCAACTAACGTATCCAAAAACCAGCTCGCTCCCAAGCGCCAGTCAATCAATAAATCTTTTGTTAAAAATGAAGCAACAATCATGCGAACTCGATTATGCATATAACCTGTATGCCATAACTCCCTCATGCCAGCATCTACAATAGGGTATCCCGTGATTCCTTTTTGCCAGCATCTTAAAAAATGATCGTCATTTTTCCATGGAAAAATATCAAACTTAGACTTGTAATTTGCATTGGGTAGAGAGGGAAAATGATACAGTAAATAATAAGAAAATTCCCGCCACCCGATTTCAGATAAAAAGCGCTCTGCCGACTTTAAATCACAGTCTTTATCCAATTTAGCCATTTCAATCGCACGCCAAACTTGCCAAGGACTGATTTCACCAAAATGCAAATGAGGGGAAAGTTTTGAGGTTGAATCCTCAGCCGGCACATCACGAGAGGTGTTATATCCCTTCAGATTGATATTAACAAAATCTGCTAATTTGATGCGAGCACCCTCTTCACCAGGCTGCCAATCATGCCCAAATGCCTTCGCCCAATTCGGCTTGAGAGGGAGTAGTTTCCAACTGGCCAATGAATCGCTATCAGTTTCTAATTTTTGAGGAAGACGGGATATCATCTGCTCCTCAGGAATATGCATCTGTTTTAAACAAGCCCGCCAGTAGGGTGTGAATACTTTAAAAAAATGCCCTGTCATATTGGTTATTTGCCAAGGTTCATGAAGCAAACACCCATTTGTGCTCGCCACGCGAACACCACGTGTTTGAAAAACCTTTTTTATGACGGTATCACGCGCTATTGCAACAGGCTCATAGCAGCGATTCCAATAGATAGCCTCAATTGGATAGTCCTGGAACAATTGCTCTAAAACATCTAAAGCATCCCCTTGACGCAGACACAACTTCAATCCAATTTTTGTTAAATCCTTATCTAACGACACTAAACTATGATGCAGCCACCATCGCTGAGCGCCGCCTAAAGGTGAGGTGGCTTCATCCAAAATATAGATCGGGATAACACAATCATGGTGACGACAAGCCTCTGCAAATGCAGGATTATCAGAAAGACGCAAATCTTGTCTAAACCATACGATGGCATTAGACATCATGTTTATTCGGCATTAAGTGACGCCTATCCAAATTTAGAGTTGTAATCAACGTTTATTACACCATTTATAGCGCAAAAAAAGAATATTTATTTTACTAATCATTATCCATGGTCTATAAATATGTATATATACTAAACAATATAGATATATTTATGCCTTCTATTATTCCCGTTAATTACAGAACACACGCTTTCCATTTGTGTGGGGTTGACTTAAATATTGGAGCAATGGCAGCACCGGATCGTCGCAATCCTGATGTAGACGGAGCATTAACCTATTTAGTCGACCATGAACACATGAATGTCCTCATTGGTTTAAAAGAAGAAAGCTTCGCAACAGAGGCCGAGGCTAAGGGACTTGAATACATTCATCTGCCTATAGTCGATTTTTCAGTGCCCCCTCCCGCCAAATATGATGCTATTTATGCCACTATAAAAACAGCAATAGCAGAAGGTAAAAACATCACCATTCATTGCGGTGCAGGAAATGGTCGCTCCGGTGCAGCACTTGCCAGCTTAAAACTACGTGAATTAATAGAAAAAGCCCTAGAGACCGATCCATTAATATTGGATGAGAATCCGCCACTTTCAGCGTCTGTTTCTGTTTCAATGGAAGGAGGGGTGGTTCAAATTGAGCCATGTACACCTTTTGTAAAGATAGCCATTGAACAGTTAAGAACAAACCGTTCGGCTCCGAATAATACCCAAAATGGTAGTCATTCCGTTGAAACAGGTAAAGATATTCAAGCTTTGCTTGCCTATGAGCGACATATAAAAAGAGGATTAAAACAGGAACGGGGTCTTCCACTGGATGTCATCGAACCAGCAGCCATCTCTGAGATAAGATCGTCCATCGTTCCTATAGATTCTAAAACAGAAACGTTATTACAAGAAAAAACAGAAAAAGCGATTCAACAGTTAAAAAATACCAGCTTCGCCCCTCCACCTCCACCAGCCAAAAAAAAGGGGAAACCTTTTGTGCCTAATTTTTTTAAACCCACATCCTTACCAGAAACTCCTTTTGCAAGCGATCCCTTCTCAAAAGACCCTTTTGCAAACGTTCCCTTCTCAAATGACCTTTCTGAGAAAGCTCCTATCTCAAATGACCTTTCTGCAAACGATATTATCTTAGATGCCCATTTTCCAGACGATCCCTTTGCAACAGATCCTTTTGTTGAGACAAAGAATGGGGTGAAAGAGGCTAAGGCAGATACAACAGAGGAGCAGTCTGACAACAATGATGTTAGAGCGCCATCAAAATAGTAAGGATTGGATTACACAGGGCTGTCCCATCAAAAATGATGTTTACTTAGGCACAGATGTTAAAATCTTGCACTGAACTGCTCCCTTCTCCCGTTTTGGGAGAAGGGCTGGGGATGAGGGTGCTAATGTGTGGCTCGGTTTCGAGTAAATTTACGATTTTTCATT
>CANNJI010000082.1 GCA_947504875.1 Legionellaceae bacterium | reverse complement strand
TATGAACCGGATATAATTCAAAAGCAAGTAGCATTTTTGAAAAATAACATGAATGCCGGTGCTGTACTAACTGAAGCGACATTAATTAATGATGATTCTATGGTGATAGGCTCTATCAAGGTGCCAAAGCCCATTAAATCCAAGAGTAATGTGTATAGTTTTTTAGAGTTGTTTGAAGCAATATTAGAGCATTCTAATTTTCTAGTTTGCCCGAGTGCTTTAGTTAGAACGGATGTTTATAAAAAAAATATTAAGTCATTTTCTGGAAAAGCGTTTGGTTCAAGCGCTGATCTAGATGTGTGGTTGAGAGTTGCTATTCATTCGGGACTTGGTATTTTGCCTCTGCCACTGATTAATTACCGCATTAGTTCTAAGCAGTTTAGTACGGAGGTAAGACGTAGTATTCACAGGGCTGATTTTTTTAAAGTCATGGATTTTTATTTAAAAAAACCATTTGTGCATAAGATGGTTACAGACTTTGATAGGAAATGCTATGCAGCATTAGATCGCCGTGATTCGATCATGAGAGCTGTAAATTTATGTCAATTAGATAAATTTAATGATGCGTATGATTTATGTTTAAGTGTTCTCTCAACTCAAGCAATTATGGAAGCAATAAAAAACAAACGAGGCAAATTTACTTTGATTTTTGGTGGGATAATTATATTATTCCATTTATTGCGTATGGACAATTTAGGGAAAAAATTCATGAAAAAAATGATAAGATATTTTAATAAATGACTATTTATGTCGATCCGCCTTACGCTGCTTATTACAAGAATAAATTGTTTGATAGCAATGACTCTGTGTTAAATCGTGATGATATACTTGCACCTTTTGTTCGGCTGCTTACCGATTGCAATGAAAGGAGTTTATGCATCAAAACAGCTGATTATTTGCACGAATCAGCCGAAAAAAATGAGGCCTGTGATTATTATTCATTTGGTTTGTTAGATAACCTTGAAAAAATAGCCTGTAAAAAAAATGTTAGATTAAAAGCTTTTGTGATTTTTGAACCCCCATTGGTAGCTCCTAAATTATATAAAAATTTAGCTAAACTCACACGCCTGTTTGAAGCTGTTTATGTACATAATGTTATAGGTGATGCCTATTCATTGGATGGGGTAGATACCCGCCGCTTAAAGAAATTATATTGGCCGCAACCATATAGCCAAGTCATCGACATCTACTGGAATAAAGTCGATAGAAAGCGTCGTGTTGTGGTTATTAATGGCAATCACAAACCAAATACCTATAATCGTGAGTTATACAGTAAACGTATTGAAGTGATGATGCAGTTGGCTTCATTTGATTTTGTAGATTTATATGGGCGTGGATGGTCTGATTGGTTATCAAGGAAATCCTTGTGGTTACCATACTGGCGCAATCGAGGTAAATTATTGTCTATTTACCATGGAGTATGCCCTTCGAAACACGAAGTATTAAGCCAATATGATTTTTGTCTTTGTTTTGAAAACATGCAGATGAAAGGCTATGTTACTGAGAAAATATTTGATTGCTTATATGCGGGCACAGTCCCTATATACCTGGGGGCTGATGATATTGGTGACTTATTACCATCCGAAGTATTTATTGATTTTAGGCGGTTTAAGACAATTTCAGAGTTGAAAAAGCACTTGGTTTCTTTATCCCAGCCTGAAATTAACGCTTATAAATTAGCTGGTCGTGCGTTTTTACAAAGTGTTCAGGGGCTTAAGTATTATAATTTCATGAACGAAATTATAATGCTTCAGCATAGGAGTTAGTTTTTATGACTTGGTTAATCAGATGGATGCAGACGGGATTTTTAATCTGTTACCCGGCATTATTTATAATATTATTGCAAATAACGACCACGCTCAGAAATTATTACTACTCAGACATGGAAATAGATGGATTTGGTTCTCGTGAGGGTGCTCATGTGCTATAAGAAAAGTCAGAATTTGGAAAGCTAGGTATCTGCCAAGAGATAGCTCAATCACACTATATGAGCATGAATTTAAATAAATTTATGTTTCTTACCTTGCCATGGCCTATTTAACTTATATTAAAGAGTTGGTATTATGAAAAAAGCATTGATTACTGGGATTACCGGCCAAGATGGATCATACCTTGCCGAATTTTTATTGCAAAAAGGATATGAGGTTCACGGCACTAAGCGCCGTGCATCAAGTTTTAATACAGACCGTATAGATCATATTTTTCAAGATCCGCATGTTGAGCATCAAAAACTATTTTTGCATTATGCTGATTTGAGTGATTCATCCAATTTAATACGCTTAATTGCCGAAATTCAACCGGATGAAATTTATAATCTGGGAGCGCAATCCCATGTCGCAGTGTCGTTTGACTCGCCGGAGTACACCGCTAATATTGATGCGATCGGATGTCTTCGTATTTTAGAGGCAATTCGTATTTTGAAGTTAGAGAAAAAAACACGCTTTTATCAGGCATCAACATCAGAGCTCTATGGTTTAGTTAGGGAAACGCCGCAGTCTGAAACAACGCCATTTTATCCTCGATCACCATATGCTGTCGCTAAATTATATGCTTATTGGATGACCGTTAATTATAGAGAAGCATACGGACTATATGCATGTAATGGTATTTTATTTAATCATGAGTCACCAAGACGCGGAGAAACATTTGTTACTCGAAAAATAACTCGCGCACTATGTAATATAGCCTATGGAGTCGAAAAAAAGCTCTACATGGGAAACCTTGACGCACTAAGGGATTGGGGCCACGCAAAGGATTATGTTGAAATGCAATGGCTCATGCTACAACAAGAGATGGCTGATGATTTTGTTATTGCTACCGGTACTCAATACTCTGTACGATATTTTATCCAGCAAGTAGCTAGAGAATTAGGTATCACTCTGCGTTTTGAAGGAGAAGGCCTCCAGGAAAAAGGAATTGTTGATTTTGTTGAAGGTGATAAGGCGATATATGTAAAAAAGGGAGATGTGTTAATTGAAATTGATCCTAAATATTTTAGGCCTACAGAAGTTGTATCATTGCTTGGTGATCCAAGCAAAGCTAAGCAAAAGCTGGGTTGGTCGCCTCGTATCAATTTGAATGAAATGATTGCTGAAATGGTGGCCAATGATTTAGAGAAAGCCATGCGCCATGCAGTCCTTCGTAAAAATGGATTCAAAATATCATTGGCTACAGAGCGATAAATGAATGTTTTTCTAACAGGTGGCAGCGGTATGGTTGGGCGAAATCTATGCGAATTTGCTCGTGGCTCGATATATAAAATTGATGCCCCATCACACAACATACTGGATCTACATAATCTTTCAGCTCTAACCGACTACTTAATCCAAACAAAACCTGATATTGTAATACATGGCGCAGGACTGGTTGGTGGGATTCAGGCAAATATAGCTTCTCCTTATGATTTTTGTTATGAGAATATCCAGATTGGGCTAAATGTAATCAGGGCTTCGCAAGTAGCTGGAGTTACCCGTTTAATCAATCTTGGTAGTTCATGCATGTACCCGCATGCCGCCAAAAATCCACTTCAAGAGCAAGCTATTCTAACTGGTGAATTGGAGCCCACAAATGAGGGCTACGCAATTGCTAAAATTGCAATTGCACGTTTGGCGCGCTATGTATCCCAGCAACATGCGGTTGATTACAAAACAATTATACCCTGTAATTTGTATGGTCTCTGGGATAAATTTGATAAGCAGCAGTCACACATGATCCCCGCTGTTATTCGTAAAATACACGAAGCTAAATTAGCAGGCGACATCTTAGTCGATATTTGGGGTGACGGTACAACAAGACGTGAATTTCTTTTTGTAGAGGATTTGGTGGATTTCCTATTTTTTGTGTTAGAGGATTTTGATAGTGTCCCAGACACAATCAACGTAGGGCTGGGTTATGATTACTCAATTGATGAGTATTACAATACCATTAAAGGCGTTGTAGGCTATCAAGGTAGTTTTAGGCATGATCTAACAAAGCCTACTGGAATGTCTCAAAAATTAGTTGACACTACGTTGCAGCAAGGATTGGGGTGGCTGCCTAAGACGAATTTAAAAACAGGTATAGAGCGTACCTATCAATTCTTTTTAAAAGAGGTTATGTAAACATGTTACCACTAGCGACAACAACATGGGATGAAAAAGAGTATAACGCACTGCAAGATGTTATTGATAGTGGCATGTTTAGCATGGGGGAAAAAGTCCGTCAGTTTGAACTGTCTTTTGCAAAATATGTAGGTAGTAACTATGCTGTTATGGTGAATTCAGGCTCATCCGCGAATTTGCTTGCAGTAGCCGCTTTATTCTATTGTCGACAGAATGCATTAAAGCCTGGAGATGAAGTGATTGTGCCAGCTGTATCTTGGTCGACCACATACTATCCTTTGCACCAATATGGTTTGAAACTGAAATTTATTGATGTAGATAGAAACACATTGAATCTTGATCTCAAGCTTCTTTCAGAAGCTATAACTGAAAACACGCGTGCCATTTTTTCGGTGAACCTATTGGGTAATCCAGTAGACTATCTCTTCATTCAAGAATTAATTTCGGGAAAAAATATTGTGTTGATTGAGGACAATTGTGAGTCCTTAGGAGCAACATTACATGGAAAGAAAGCTGGGACATTTGGTAAGATGGGAACTTACAGTACTTTTTTTAGCCACCACATCTCGACAATGGAAGGGGGTGTTATCGTAACTGATGATGAAGAATTCTACCATATTCTATTATCATTGCGCGCCCATGGTTGGACAAGAAACCTACCTAAAATAAACAAGGTATGTTCTAAGAGTGATGATCCATTTGAAGAATCCTTTCGTTTTGTTTTGCCAGGCTATAATGTCAGGCCGCTCGAAATGTCAGGTGCACTCGGTTTGACTCAACTTCAAAAATTACCATCTCTTATTGCCGGCCGAAGAAATAACGCCCTTATTTTTCAATCGTTATTTTCTGATATTCCTGGATTAGCAATTCAACAGGAAACAGGAGAGAGTAGTTGGTTTGGTTTTGCTTTTTTAGTTGAGGCTGGGCGTGATAAACGTAATGAAGTAGTGCAGCAACTAACAGCTGCTGGTGTAGATTGTCGGCCTATTGTCGCTGGAAATTTTGCAAGAAATCCGGTTGTAAACTATTTTGATTACAGCATTCACGGGCAATTAATAAACAGTGATGCTGTAAGTGATTCAGGATTTTTTATAGGTAATCATCATTATGATATTTCAACGGAGCTTAAATCTATTGCGAAAATCCTTCAGTCAACTCTTTAAATTTTAACTAATAGCATCGTTTGGAGGCTCTATAAGTGGTAATTTTACCCGTAGTTATGGCTGGCGGCAGGGGTAGTCGATTGTGGCCTCTGTCAAGAGAACTATGCCCAAAACAATTCTTAGCATTGAATGGTTCCCATAGCTTGCTTCAAGCAACATTAATGAGACTGCAAGGTCAAGATTATCATAATCCATTATTGATTTGTGGTGAAGATCATCGTTTTATTGTTGCAGAGCAATTACGACTTATCCATCAAGCATCCAATGGAATTATTTTAGAGCCCATTGGCCGTAATACTGCACCAGCCATTGCACTTGCTGCATTTAAGGCTTTAAACGAGCGTACCGACCCACTATTACTTGTTTTGGCCGCTGATCATATTATTGCTAATGTTGATGCTTTTCATAGATCTGTTCAGCATGCGATACCACATGCTGAATTAGGGAAGTTAGTGGCTTTTGGTATAACTCCAACAAAAGCTGAAATTGGATATGGCTATATCAAAGCTGAAAAGTCATCTGAAAATACAGCGATTATTAAAGCATTCATCGAAAAGCCTGATCTTGAGATGGCACAAGCATATATTTCTAATGGTGATTATTATTGGAATAGTGGCATATTTATGTTCAAGGCAAGTCGTTATTTGAATGAGCTGAAGGATTTCCGGCCCGAAATTTATTTGGCGTGTAAAAATGCTATGGAAAACATAAAAATATCGGATGATTTTTCTCGAGTAGATGCAGGATTTTTTGCTGCATGTCCCTCTGATTCCATTGATTACGCTATTATGGAAAGGACGGTAGACGCCATAGTTGTACCCATGAGTGCTGGATGGAGTGATATTGGCTCATGGTCCGCTTTGTGGGATGTTTGTCCGAAAGATGAATCCGGCAATGTCTGCCACGGTGATATCATTAAGATGACCACTAATAATTGCTATGTACATGGTGATGAGAGGTTAATTGTAACCCTTGGCCTAGAAAATATTGTGGTTGTTGACACGAAAGATGCCATATTAATAGCCGAAAAAAATAGCGTTCAAGATGTCAAGCTAGTTGTTGAGGAATTAAAACGAAGGGGGCGCAGTGAGGCGATTATGCATCGTGAGGTTTATCGACCCTGGGGAAAATACGAATCTATTGATCAGGGTGCACGCTATCAAGTAAAACGCATTACAGTTAAATCAGGTGAAAAACTTTCCATTCAGATGCATCATCATCGAGCTGAACATTGGGTGGTGGTTTCTGGTACTGCTAAAGTAACGCATGGCGATAAAACATTTCTTTTAACAGAAAATCAATCAACTTATATCCCCGTCGGTGTCATTCATGCCTTGGAAAATCCAGGAAGAATTCCTTTAGAAATAATAGAGGTACAATCAGGTGCTTATTTATTAGAAGATGATATTATTCGCTTTGAAGATAGATATGGGCGCTCATCGGTAGTTAGTCTGCCGGAGGTTGTGGCCGCATGAAATTACCGTATAATTTTTTGTAAAAAATATGTTGACTTTTACTGACATCGAATATAGTCCAGAATATAGGTATAACATTGTTGTTAATGCGACGGCATTAACAAGTGGCGGTGGATTATCTATTCTACAACAATTTATCGATCATGTTCCTGCCAAAGGCATTTATTATATATTTATTGATAGCCGGAGCCCTGTTCAAACAAATTCTGCAAATATTCATTTAATTAAAATAGATATTCATGGTTGGATAAAAAGGTTTTTCTGGGATGCAAGGGGATTAAAGATCTACTTAAAGGCAAAAAATATTGTTGCTGATGTATTAATTTCACTGCAGAACACCGCTGTGTGCTACGATAAAAATGCGAAAAACATTCTATATTTACATCAAGCAATTCCTCTGCATCAAAAGAAGTGGTCTTTTTTTAAGAAAACCGAGCGAAAATTAGCTTTTTATAAGTATGTGTATCCATGGTTTATTTTTTTGCATGCTAATAAATACACAAAAGTTATTGTCCAAACGCATTGGATGAAAAAATCATTGTGTGAGAAATTCAATCGATTAGAGAGCAATATATACGTCATTAGGCCTGACATTATGAGAGTTGATGTAGGTAGCATAAAAAAAATCGATTTAGCACCTAAGCACATTTTATTCTATCCAGCCTCAGGCATGGCTTTTAAAAACCATAAAGAAATTATTCATGCATTATATGCGTTAAAAAACAATGATTATGATATGTCCTCTATCGCATTATTTATAACCATTCATGAATATGATAATCCTGATCTGTTAAAGCTCATACATGCTTTGGGATTAAGATCTAATGTTCATTTTTTAGGAATGATAAGTTATGATGACGTATTAGTGTACTATAAGTCATGCTCAATAGTAGTGTTCCCAAGTTACATTGAAAGTTTTGGTTTGCCATTGCTTGAGGCAGCTATGTTTGGGAAACCTCTTGTTGTTATGGATGCGGATTACTCAAGAGAGGTCATATCCAATTATCCTCAGGTTATTTTTGCCCCGCAAAATTCACCCGATATCTGGATGCATGCTATTTTAACGGCCTTATCACAGACACAATTTAATTCCTATCAACCAGCGTATGAGTCGAATTGGAATGATTTTTTTTGTCTTATTCAAAATGATTTTTAACTGGTTTAATACATTATTATGAGGTTGTTTTGAAGATTTTAGTTGTAAGTCAGTACTTTTGGCCAGAACCTTTTATTATCAATGATTTGGTTTTGAAATTGAAAAATCAAGGTCATATGATCACAATATTCACAGGAAAACCTAATTATCCTGATGGAAATCTGTACCCAAATTATAAGCGTTCAGGAATTCAAGAAGAAGACTATCAAGGGATTGATATTTATCGTGTTCCATTAAGGCCAAGAAATAATTCTAGCACAAAAAATTTAATCTTGAATTATTGCTCTTTTGTCTGGTCTGGATTGATTCACTCGGTTAAATTGTCAAGAAAAAAACAATTTGACGCCATTTTGGTCTACGGATTATCACCGATTACGGCAGCTATTCCAGGTGTTTTTTTAAAGTGGTTAACTAAATCACACCTTGCTTTATGGATTCAAGATTTGTGGCCTCAAAGCGTACAGGCTACCGGTTTTATAAAAAATCGTCATCTATTAAAAGGGATTGAGATATTAGTCCGAGGTATTTATTATTTTTCAGATACGTTGTTAGTTCAATCACATGCTTTTATCCCATCGGTTGCACGCCTTACGGCTAATCAAAATAAAATTATTTATTACCCAAATTCGTCATTAGATATCTTAAAAGAAGACAATAATATTGATTCCTTATCACCAGAATTTATTACATTACTTGAAAATAATTTTTGCATTGTATTTGCGGGAAATATTGGTACTGCACAGGCAGTTGAAACAATAGTAGAGGCCGCTGAAAAATTAAAACACTTGTCTGATATTAAATTGGTTTTGGTGGGCAGTGGGAGTATGGCCCAATGGATCGAACAACAGATCGTGACAAGAGGGCTTGATAATCTTATTTTGCCTGGCCGCTTTCCCATATCTGAAATGCCAGGCATTTATTCACGAGCAGCAGGTCTATTAGTTACTCTCAAGCGGGATGAAATTTTCACGTATACAATACCTTGCAAAGTTCAAAGTTATTTATCAGCAGGACGCCCTGTTATTGCGGCCATTGATGGAGAAGGTGCGCGTGTTGTTCGAGACTCTGGAGCAGGTTTAGCAAGTCCTGCTGAGGATCCTACCGCCCTTGCTCAAAGTATAGAAGAGCTTTATCATATGCCCATCATTAAACGTGAGGAAATGGGGACCTTAGGCCACTCATATTTCCTTCAACACTTCGAAATTACAAGCCAGAGCCATCGTTTGATAGCAATTCTCCAAGAGCAAATAAGTAATGGGAACAAATATATATGAAAGTATTAGTATTGGGTGTCTCCGGGATGCTGGGCAATGCCGTATTTAAGTCATTTCATGAAGACAGCAACTATGATGTCTGGGGCACTTTACGATCACCACATTGGCTGCCCTATTTTTCAACGGAAATGCACTCGAAATTAATACATGGCGTAGATGTGCTAAATCAAGATACTTTATTGAGGGTATTTGAATTGGTTAGGCCAGATTTAGTAGTTAATTTAATCGGCATCACAAAGCAACAACCTTGTGGAAATGACCCATTGATGGTTGTGCCTATTAATGCGTTATTTCCTCATCGCCTAGCTGCACTGTGTTCATTGACCCAAGCAAGACTGATACATAAAAGCACTGATTGTGTTTTTTCCGGGAAAAAAGGTTTTTATTCGGAGTTGGATCCATCTGATCCTATAGATTTGTATGGCCAATCAAAATACATGGGTGAGATATCGCAGCTTAAAAACGTTGTTACCATAAGAACCTCCGCCATTGGTCATGAGTTGAATAGCTGTTACGGATTAGTTGATTGGTTTCTTGCCCAGAAAAAATCTACTAGTGGCTATGTGAATGCCATTTTTTCAGGATTGCCTGCCAATGAAATAGGGCGTGTGATTCGTGATTTTGTTGCGCCAAATGATCAATTGAAAGGTCTCTATCATATTGCGGCAAGACCCATTAATAAATATGATTTATTGAAGCAAATTGCCATTGTCTATGGTAAAGATATATTTGTTCAGCCGGACCTGCATCTTGTTCTTGATCGCTCACTAAATGCGCATAAATTTGCCGGAGCAACTGGTTATATTTCTCCTGAGTGGACGGAGTTATTAACAATGATGCGTAATTCTAGACAAACAAAATGGACCTATTAAATGTTTAATAATAAAGTACTCATGATTACGGGTGGTACAGGTTCCTTTGGCCAGACCCTACTAAACCGATTTTTAAATACAGATGTAAAGGAAATTCGCATTTTTAGCCGCGATGAAAAAAAACAAGAGGATATGCGACTTGAATCGGATAATGATAAAGTTAAATTTTATATTGGTGATATAAGGGATTATTCCTCTATAAGTGATGCGATGAAAGGAGTTGATTTCGTTTTTCACGCAGCAGCGCTGAAACAGGTCCCTTCTTGTGAGTTTTATCCCTTGGAAGCCGTGCGCACAAACATTTTGGGAACCGAAAACACACTAAATGCAGGAATTAAGAACAATGTAGGTCGAATCATTCTATTAAGCACTGATAAGGCTGTTTATACTATTAATGCGATGGGTATTTCAAAAGCAATGGCTGAGAAAGTAGCTATTGCAAAATCGAGATTGGCATCTGAAAGTGGTACCGTTATTTGTACGACCCGATATGGTAATGTTATGGCTTCTCGAGGTTCCGTCATTCCCTTGTTTATAAATCAGATTAAAAAAAATCAAGAAATAACAATAACCGATCCGAAAATGACACGCTTCCTGATGTCCTTAGATGACTCCGTGAATCTTGTCTTGCATGCATTTGAACACGGAAATCCTGGCGATATATTTGTTCAAAAATCACCGGCATCCACCCTTTCTAATCTGGCTCAGGCCCTGATTGAATTATTTGAAAGTAAGAATACACTACGAGTAATTGGCACCAGACACGGGGAAAAGTTGTATGAATCCCTGGTTTCACGGGAGGAAATGGCCAATGCGGTCGATATGGGAAAATATTTTCGTATTGTTTCAGATAATCGTAATTTAAATTATAAAAAATATTTCGTCGATGGAGAAAAAAAAATATCTAATTCGAATGATTATACCTCACATAATACACGACAGTTATCGATTAATGACTTAAAAGAACTGCTACTGAAACTCGACTTTATAAAGGAGTCACTTAATGCTTAAGGTCATGACGTTGGTGGGTACCCGCCCAGAACTTATCAAAATGAGCCGAGTAATTGCGGAGCTTGATAATCAAGTGGATCATATTTTAGTCCACTCCGGTCAAAATTATGATTATGAGTTAAATCAGGTGTTTTTTGATGACTTAGAAATTAGAAAACCTGATTTCT
>CANNJI010000081.1 GCA_947504875.1 Legionellaceae bacterium | reverse complement strand
TATTGCCTGTAGGTGCTCTTTTAATAGAAAAGGGTGTGATATTCTTTGGTTTGAAAAGGGAGTTTAAGTGATGTCAAAATCTTCTTTGATCAAATTTAAAGCATACCTGTGTTTTTTAGGCTGGCATACGATTTAAGCGGGAATCGCTGATGTTTATGCAGAATTCTTGATGGATATATTGTTTTCAAAAATAAGGTATGCTCTCCACCTACCCTTTACGTTTAAAACCTAACGCATCCAATCGCTTCTCAACACTAGGATGCGTAGAAAACACACTGTTTAATGATTTAACCGGATCGAGCGTTGAGGGGTCAAACAAATAAGACGCGCGTCGCACCTCTTCATGTGCCGTTTGACCATATTCCTGTGCATAATGCTCTGCATGCGCTTCATGATCTTCGTTGATCTTAAGCAAGGCACGCGCCATGGGCTCATTATCACGCATCAGCTCAACTGCACCCGTATCCGCCATGAACTCACGCGTTCGACTTAAAAATAAGGCGAGCATCAACGTCAACAACGGGAGAAGATAACGCAAGACCACAATCACCAAGACCAACGGATTATTATCCCGATTGTCGCGTTTAAACACGACCGAATAAAACAACAGATCAATAACAATCAATAAAATATTACTCAAAATTGCGACCATCAACGTCAACTTAATGTCATGATGTCGAATGTGGCTGAGTTCATGAGCCATGACGGCTTGCAGTTCGGCTCGGTCTAATTTTTCCATCAAACCGCGCGTAATTGCTACCATGGCCGATTTTTCACTGTAACCACTGGCGAATGCATTCATATAATCCGCTTCAATCAAAAATATTTTAGGCATGAATTGCAAGCCAGCAGCCACTTTCATTTCTTCGACCACATTCACCAATTGCTTTTCCGTTAAATTTTTTGCGGTTTCCAAGGTGATTTCACGCGAGTCCGTGCCCAAGAGCATGATTTTGTCATACATGGCATACGTAACCCACAATGAAATGCCTGCAACGCCCATCATCACCAACGTGGCCACAGGCACCACCTGAAACGTCACCAAGGCATAAAAACACGCGCCCAAGACCACACCTCGGTACTGCGATTGCAAAATAAACGCATCTGCCACCAAACCAACGCTGGCATAAACCAGTAAAAAAATAACAATAACCCAGCGCGTGTTGCGTTCATTGCGTCGTAACTGTTCGCGCCAATCGCTGTTTGATGCATGATAATCGGTGAGCGCCATTAAAGTTTAACCGTGTAATCTTCACGCGATTGTGACTGCCCCTCAGGCAACACCCAATATTCAAATGATTTATCCAGCGAACCGGCAAAAGCATTCACCACCATCGCTTCAAAAAATGATTTTTTCTTGGCGTTGAATCGCTCGATGCCATCATTGTAGGCTTGCTTGGAATAAGCCAATTTGTTTTCGGTATTCACAATTTCTTCTTGGAACTGCAACAGATTTTCATGCGCTTTTAAGTCTGGGTATTGCTCAAACACCACATTCAAACCGGCAGAAATTTTAGATATCCCATCCTCTGCCGCAATGCGCGCCTTCTCATCACCCACGGCTTTCGCCGCTTGCGCTTGATTACGCAAAGCCACCACATCTTTCAGTGTTGTCTTTTCATAATCCATGTATTTCTTAACCGCTTCAATTAATGATTCAAAGACTTTAAATCGACGGTCCAGCTGAATATCGATTTGCCGTTTGTTGTTTTGAATCGCTTCAATCAACGCAATGATTCGATTGTAAATACTCACGCTCCAAACCAGCGCAAAGGCCACAACCACCAAAACCACCATCAAGACTGTAGTCATCATATTTATCCTCGTTAGCTACTGTTATTATAGTTATAGACTCAATATTCAATAAAAAATAGTGCCCGACTGAAACCACCACGTCCTCGCTGTGCTCAGAACAGCATACGGGGCGATAGGCAACCAACAAAATGCTTGATTTAATATCTTGATGACTTATAATAAGCCGACTTTAATCTAGCACATAGGTGGTAATCAACATGAGCACATTCAAAAGACATACGCGTCAAGCATTTTGGAAATCTGTAGATGCCGGCGTTAATAATATTTGGGGCGAACTTGGAGCGACATGCTTTGGATTAAACCTGCCTACAGATTTATCAACATTTACTACTGGATTTTTTGGCGGAGCAGTGCTTTATGTTCCCTATGCTTTTATCAAAGATCAACTTAAATATGAGCCTGCGCTCAGTGAATTAGTCGATAATCTGTATGTCATTTCATCAGCTGCCACAGGTGCTGCACTGTTTGGTCTTGCAATTCAACCCTACGTTATTTGTGCTGCCATGGGCATTCTCATGAGCTATGCTTTGGATGCATTATTTACTACAGATATCAGCTGCACAGCAAAAACCAATAATTATTCTTTTAATTAAACAAATAAAAGCGGTCCATTACGGCCGCTTTTATTTTACCACACTCGGTTTATCTACAGCCCACACCATTTGCACACCCACCAATTGAGCATGACTTTTCGCGCGTGCGGTGACATTATTAATTGAGGTTGTTCCAATGGGTTGGTTCTTATTAATCACCGATTCACCATCACCAAATAAATAAGTGTACCCTACGTCAAATCCAAGGGCTGGCTTAACTTGATAATGCGTTCCAACAGACAAAGCCCATCGGTTAACATCGGGTAAACGTACATCACGTGCAGCATTAACAGTTGGTGTTTGATCATAACCACCCCCCGCACGTAACATCCATGTGTCCGTCACATGATAATTAGCACCCAATGCAAACCGCCAGGTATTCCGATAATTTTCATCAATAGACAAACTTGTAACGCCAGGGGCATCATTTTGCAATGAATACGCCGCAACATTATTGAGCCCAACCGTTTTAAAGACACTCCATCCGGTATACACAACAGAACCTAAAAGAGCCCATTGTTTGGATACATCCTGATATGCACTTAACGTGATAACCTCTGGAAACTCAATGTTGTTGCTTGTTAATCCATCAAATTGAAAGACAGCCGATGAATCAGGGTTAAGCAAATCATCGCCTGCAAAAGGTCCATTTAATGTACTAAACCCGGTGAAGCGATGAGAAATACCCGATTGATAATTCACCCCAACCCGCGTGTGATTCTCATTAAAAGCACCTAAAACGCCCACATGATACCCAACACCAAGCGAACTGCCTTGATTAACAGCCGATGAATCATACATGGTTGGAAAAACAGGTGTGCCAAGCGATTGAAGATATTGCAACGCTGCAGGCGTGCCTGCTACCCCATTAAAACGAACGCGTGCCCATTGTAAATCAAGGCCAGCCCCAAATGAAAATGTATCGGTTATACGCGCCGAAAGTTCTGGCGATACATTAAGCGCTGTTAATTGTGATAATGTGCCCGCATAACGAATGGCTGAATCGCCTCCCCAATTGGTTGATAAACCAAAGGGCGAAACAATACTTAAGCCCAAAGCTGCTCGCTCACCCAAACGATGCATCGCATGAATTGCAGGCACTAAGGCATTTTCTGCTCCTGATAAATTCTGAAATGATTGTATATAGGGTGCTGGAATGGATTCTGTTTCGTAAGTACTCACACCACTCATGCGAAGGCTTGGAAGCACCCCCACACCACTGATGACGACTTCATTATCTTGTTTTAAAAGCACCAAGCCTGCTGGGTTATACCAACCTGTTGAAGCATCAACAACCTCAGCAGCAGCACCTGCTGCAAAATTGCCAATTTCAACAGCGCTTCCTTCTGAATACAATGAAAAACCAGCTGCATAAGACGCACCCGCTGTCATGAGGGATGCAATGGACAAATATAGTGGTGTTCGTTTTAATGTTCTATTGCTTAACATGAAATCAACTCCTTGAATAAAGGCTTGCCTTAAATGAAGCTCATCATAAATGAATGGATTTAGTTGTCAACCAAGACTTGTATCTCACCATTACTCCATGCTAATGTTGTATTATTTTTGCGCGAGACAATCATGCGACATATCATTACAAAATTTGGTGGAACCAGCGTTTCGTCACGAGAAACCTGGGAGCATATTTTAGCAATTTCTAAAGCTCATATTAAAGCGGGAACGCAACCCATCATTGTGTGTTCTGCATTGAGTCAAGCATCCAATCAACTTGAAAAAATGACTGAAGCCGCTTTACGTAATAACCATCAGGCGATGCAAGCTGAACTCACCGATAACTACCGTTCTCTCGCAAA
Organism: Legionellaceae bacterium; assembly: GCA_947504875.1. Classification (GTDB taxonomy): domain Bacteria; phylum Pseudomonadota; class Gammaproteobacteria; order Legionellales; family Legionellaceae; genus CANNJI01. The sequence continues at coordinate 7,063 of CANNJI010000081.1, read as the reverse complement.
CGCTTTGGCTGTGGATGACAGCCTCATTACGCAAGATTTGGACCGACTACAACAATGGCTCACGGGAATCTCTCTACTCAATCAAGCCCCTCCCAAAACTCGCGCACAAATTTTAAGCCTAGGCGAAATCATGATGACGCGTTTAGGTCACGCTTTTCTTAAAAAAAATGGCGTTAATACGCATTGGTTTGATGCGCGTGAGGCGCTCATCACCACACCCATTCTTGCGGACGAAAACACCAATTACTTATCAGCCTTTTGCGAAGGAAAACCCAATCCAGCTTTATCCGAAACACTATTCAACACCCATGCATCGGCCATCATCACACAAGGATTTATTGCCGCCAATCAAGATGGAGACACCGTTCTACTGGGTCGTGGTGGGTCTGATACTTCAGGCGCTTTACTTGCAGCTGTTCTAGATGCTGTTGCCTGTGAAATATGGACAGATGTTCCCGGAATTTATACCGCCAACCCACATCAACTGCCACACGCCCGCTTGCTTAAACAACTCAACTACGATGAAGCCCAAGAAATTGCATCCATGGGCGCTAAAGTATTACACCCCCCCTGCATTTCGCCCGTTCGGCGCCATGGGATCCCCATGATCGTTAAATACACGCGCATGCCAGAGCACTCAGGAACACGCATCACACAAGAAAGTGATGACGAGGCGCCTCCCATCAAATCAATTCAAGTTAAAAATAGTATTACGCTCATTTCTATTGATACACTCACCATGTGGCAGCAGGTTGGTTTTCTTGCCGATGTATTTGATGCCTTTAAACGTCATGGCTTTTCGGTTGATTTATTGTCTTCTTCCGAATTTAACGTAACGGTATCCCTCGATAACAACGGAAAACATCGCGACCGTAAAGCACTGGAAACCCTCATCAACGATTTAAACCACTTTTGCCGTGCAAAAATTATTGAGCCTTGTAGTGCAGTGAGTCTTGTGGGTCATCATATTCGTACCGTATTACCCCGCTTAGGCCCAACCCTTGAAGTGTTTGAAGCAAAACAAATTTATTTAATGTCGCTTGCATCAAACGACTTAAACCTCACCTTTGTAGTCGATGAGTCACAAGCGGATAAATTATGCCAAGAATTGCATAGCTTACTCATCGAAAATAATCCCCAAAGCTTCTATTATTCCAAAAGTTTCCAGGAGCAGTTTGGCGCACCATCCACACGAAAAATTCCTTGGTGGGAACATCAACAAGCCCAATTACTGACCTTAGCCCAAACATCCTCTCCTTGCTATGTGTATGACGCATCAACACAAGCTGAAAAAACAAGAGATCTCATGCAATTAACCGCTATCAACAAGCTTTTTTACGCGGTTAAAGCCAATGGCAATTCGCATGTGTTACAAAACTTTTTTGATTTAGGCCTCGGGTTTGAATGTGTTTCTATCCATGAATTAAAACAAGTGCTCACGCTCTTCCCTAACATTTCAAAAGAACGCTTACTCTTTACCCCTAATTTTGCCAGCAAATCAGAATATGAATATGCATGCACCATCGGTTGTTATATGACCATCGATAGTTTGTACCCCCTTGAGCACTGGCAAGAACTATTAGCAGGACAAGCCATTTTGGTTCGCATTGATCCAGGTGCTGGCGCAGGACATCACAAATACGTATCCACCGGAGGGAATGAGTCCAAATTTGGTATTACAAAAGCTGGGATCCCCCGTATTATTGAAGCGGCTAAAGCCCACAACATCAAAATCATCGGCTTACATGCACACTCTGGCAGCGGGATATTATCTCCCGATTTATGGCAAGAAACGGCTGTCATGCTCGCTGAACTCGCAAAAGATTTTCCGGACGTGCATATTTTAAATTTGGGCGGCGGGCTAGGGGTTGTCGATAAGCCAAGCCAACAACCACTCAATATTAAAACCCTTGATCAATCACTTCTCGCAGTAAAATCACGTTACCCTCACCTGGAGTTTTGGCTTGAGCCTGGACGTTTTCTTATTGCGGAAAGTGGCGTTATTTTGGCAAAAGTAACCCAGTGCAAAGAAAAAGGAAAAGTACGGTTTGTTGGCATCGAAACAGGCATGAATTCACTGATTCGACCCATGTTATATGGCGCATATCATGACATCGTTAATTTAAGTAAACTTCATGATGAAAAAACGGGATTTGCACACATCGTCGGCCCCATTTGTGAATCAGCCGACACCTTAGGCTACGATCGTCTACTCCCCGACACCCAAGAGAATGACGTCCTGCTGATTGCAAATACAGGCGCTTATGGCCATTGCATGAGTTCATCTTACAATATGCGCCCCGCAGCACAAGAGATCATGCTCAATGACGAATCCGTTAGCTGATCAGCAAGCGCGTGAAGAAGCCTCACGTCCAACGAACTCATACATTGTTCAAGCCCCAGCGGGCTCTGGTAAAACAGAGCTCCTGACCCAACGTTTTTTGCGATTACTCTGTTTAGTTCGCTCCCCCGAACACATTGTGGCTTTGACCTTCACCCGTAAAGCGGCAAATGAAATGCGAGAGCGAATATTACTCGCGCTCAACAATGCACATCTGAACATCAAAGGAACGTCGCCCCATCAGCAAACAACCTTTCATTATGCTGCACTCGCCTTAGACCACGCGCACGCATTGCAGTGGAATCTTCTTGAGCATCCAGGACGCCTTCGGATCACAACCATCGACTCATTGTGTCAAACACTCACACAAGCGATCCCTTTAAATGAAAACCAAACCCCTTATGCAGCCATCACCAACACCCCTAAACGGATGTATGAAACAGCAGCTGATGCGTGTTTTCGTTATGCATTGGATGATCCACAGTATCAAAAACCACTTGAGGTTTTGCTTGAACACCTCGACAATCAACCCGCTCAACTTCAAAGTTTATGGTGTGCCCTGCTCTCAAAACGCGAAGCATGGCTTACTCCGCTTTATCAAGCACGATTTCAAGATAAAACGCAGTACGAAGCGGCATTAAAAACATTAAGTGAACACACCATCACACGTTTTTTAGAGAGTATTCCGACCGAATGCTTAGCGCCACTGCTTTTTATTGCGCAATCCATCGGCAATATTGAACACGCCAAACCATCTCCTCGAGCCTGTCTGGCTGATTTGAACAACCTAAACCATCTTGATCATGAGACCATAAACGGGCTTGCGTCATTGCTCTTAACCGGCCAACAGACCTTAAGAAAAAATATTGACCATCATGTGGGGTTAAAAAAAGGCGAGTGTGACGACAAGTTGTATCAAACCCTTAAGATTGAAGGCAAAGCCTTACTTGAAACCTTGTCTACTTCACGTGACTTTCTCGACGCACTCATTCGCGCGCAATCATTACCCAACCCCAATTATCCTGATCAACAATGGGAAACACTGCAAGCCTTATTAACCTTACTTCCCTTACTGGCAGCACACCTTGAGCTTCAGTTTAACGAGGACAATACTGTCGACTTCACGGCCATCGCCAATCAAGCCGTCATGGCGCTCAAGCACGAAGACACCCCTACCGAATTATCGCTTTATTTAGATAACACCATTCAACACCTCTTAATTGATGAGTTTCAAGATACGTCGATGCAACAATTTGAACTCATTTCACGTTTAGTTGAAGGATTTGAACCTGGTGATGGAAGAACCTTATTTGTTGTAGGCGATCCAATGCAATCGATTTATCGCTTTCGAGGCGCTGAAGTTGGACTTTTTTTACGCGCACAACAAGAAGGCATTGGCCCTGTTCAACTCGTTCCCCTGGCTTTAACCACAAATTTTCGCTCAAACGAAACCCTTGTTCACTGGCTTAATCAACAGTTTGTATCCATTTTTCCAGCCCATGATGATCTGGAATCAGGAGCAGTGTCCTTTCACAAAGCAATACCCGTTAAAACGGCACAGCCATACGATGGTGTATATGCCTATAGCACAACAAATCCACAAGAAGAAGCCGAGGCAATTATTGCGCAAATCAAACGGGAGTTATCAACACACCCGACAGATACCATCGCAATTCTTGTTCGATCGCGCAAACAATTAACCTATATCACACGCACCCTACGCGCACATCAGTTGTCGTATCAAGGGATTGATATTGATTTAATTGCAACACTTCCTCATATTCAAGACATTTGGTCTCTCACACAGGCCCTGCTTTTCCCGGCGAACCGCCTGGCCTGGCTCGCGTTTTTAAGAAGCCCATGGTGTGGTCTATCCTTAGCTGATCTGCACTGTCTTGCCAACATCAACAAACATCGCAGCATACCCTTTGCACTGTCACAAAAAACCTGCTTAAACGCATTAACCGAAGCAGGACAACATCGTATTCAATTTATAACGCAGGTTTTATTGCATGCACAAAAACAACGCCAACAAACATCTTTGGTCCCGTGGATCATGCGTACACTCGACGCACTGCATTGTCATGCCATTCTTAATATTCAAGAACAAGCTGATTTAGAGCAATATTGGGCTCTGCTTGAGCAGTATGAAAGAGACGGACTCCTTGATAACCTTGAATTGTTCAAAGCAGAGCTCAACGCCTTATATTCCAAGCAAATGGTTGCCTCACCACTGCAAATCATGACGATTCATAAATCCAAAGGGCTTGAATTTGACAGTGTCATTTTACCCGGCTTAAATTCCCGCGCAGCCCCCGCAGATAGGCCCTTGTTACGCCTCATGAAAATTCCAACCAAGCATCAAGATGAGCTCATGCTGATTTCTCCTATCAAGGCAGCACATCACGAGCGTTGTCCGTTATATGACTTCATTGGACGACTGGATCAAGAAAAAAATCAATACGAAATACAGCGCCTTCTTTACGTGGCAACAACGCGTGCAAAAAAACGCCTTTATCTGTTCGACCATTCAGCAACACCCACCAAAGGAACATTCAGGGCGCTGCTAAATCAGCAACATTTTACACCCCTTGAACCCAAACTCAATGAAAAAATCCAAGAAGCAAGCCTGCCTACAACGCTTCATCTACCCATATCTTATTATACAACCTTACCACTCATTGCACCTTCACATGTTAATGCGCCAGTCAGCTTGTCGGAATCCACTGCGCGTATCATGGGTGTGATTGTGCATGAACTGTTACACATCATTTGCACGCACCATCCAGTAACAGCACATGACGTGCCCTGGACGCTGATGACACGAGCCCTCAAACAATCGGGTCTAAACGCCCTGCCTGGCCTAGCGGAGCAAATCAAAACCATGATCTCTGGCCTTTTTGATACCCCACAAGGTCAATGGATCATTCGTGAACACCCGCATGAAAAAAATGAATATGCATTACTGGTTAAAAACGATAATAGCGTCAGCACCCGCATCATTGACCGCACATTTGTCGACAATGGGATTTGTTGGATCATTGATTTTAAAACGGGCCACGAAGATTTTTTAAAAGACATTGAGCATAAAGCACAAGTGAATGGTTACGCCTTGCTCATGAGCCACCAAACCCAACTTCCCATTCGGTGCGGACTCTATTACCTGAATACACATCATTGGGTTGAATGGGCATGGGCGCAATCCATCACCTGCGATAGCCTGCAAACGTCATAGCTCGACCAAATTGCCGTCCAAAAAATCACTGAAATTAATGCTGTCTGCAAAAAAATTAGAAGCCAGTACGCTGTCACTCACGCCATTAACATGAATGAGAATCGGGCGAATAGAAAATCCTTTCGCAATGGCTAAATGGTCTATTTTTTCTTGAACCTCTTTAATCACAGAGGTATTTATTTCATTTTTACTGAATTTTATTTCACATAAATAGAGCGTATTAAATCGAGTTTGAATTAAATAATCAATTTGGCATGCAGGATGTTTTGTAGTTGCTGGTTGAAAATAGGGGTTACATGCAATAATATCTTGCGCTGGAATGGACAGCAATCGATGTAATAACTGTCGGTTACTCACCACTAAGTTTTCAAATTGTAACCCTAATATACTTTGCCAGCCGGAGGGAAGGGCTCCCATATCCTCTATTTCAATTCGTTGCCTATAAGGTAAAATATACTTCAAATAAAATCGTAAATAATTATCTCGTATACGGTATTGACTAATAGTCGAAGGCGACCCTTTTTTAAGATTCCAACTATAATCACGACTAATAAGACCATCTTGGGTTAATTCTTTGAGCAACTCACTTAAATCGCCCCCTTTTTCTCTTTGCAATGCTTTGGCTATTGCTTCTACTGTTTTATTTCCCTCCGCTATACAATGAATAATATCTTTATATCGCTGGCTGCGTTTTTGAAAAAGATCAGCAAAAATATCATCAAACTCATTAAATAAAACGCCTTCTCGTTGATAACATAAGCGATAAATATTCTTTTCAGCTGTTTCTTCTGGATGCATTTCTTCTAAATAACGGGGTATACCGCCAGTCACTGCAAGAATTTTGAATTTTTCATACGCTGAAATTTTATCTTTAAATGCTCCCCAAAATTCATTGCAATGATACAACGGTAATTCTTCCAATGTAATTCGTAAAGAAATTCGCCCAAAAAAACCGGTTTTACTTAAAATATTGTCTTCAATCCAAGCAGAGTTTGAACCAGAAATAATCATAATAAGGTTTGGATTGTTTTTAAAATACAGATCCCAAGCAATTTTTAATTTTCCAAGGAATGCGCGATCCAACCCACCCATCCAAGTGATTTCATCTAAAATAATTAATATTTTTTTAGCCTGCGCGTACTGCGCCAAATCATGAAACAAATCGCCCCAATCTTGGCTTCCATAGCTAGGGACTTGTTGTACGCGTAACTGCCGTACAAACTCTTCCCGTTGCTCAGTCGCCGTAACATTTTTATCGGGCGGTAATCCGGAAAACATAAGTGCGTGAGTAAATAAACGAGAAAACTCTTCTGCCAGTCGACTTTTACCAATACGTCTACGGAGCGTGCCAGGGGAAATGAGACAAATTCTTAGAAAAACTATTTGAGAAATTATGGTCCCATAGTCGCCTCCAGTTGTCCAGAAATATTCGCCATTCCGATGGTTTGTGGCGGATTAATATACACGGAATCAGGCACTTTTTTTAG
>CANNJI010000080.1 GCA_947504875.1 Legionellaceae bacterium | reverse complement strand
CTATCTCGTGATACACCTAGCACAACAGCATTACATGCTACAAAATCAGCATATTTGTCGCGAAAATCTTGTCCTTCCATGGTGCAGCCCGATGTTGCATCCTTTGGATAAAAATACAAAACAATCCATTGACCACGATATTTATCAAATCCCTCTTGCAAACCATTGGTTACAATAAACTCACCCGAAACAACCAAATCACCGATATTCATAAACCTATTACCTCACCTCTTATTCTGGATTATCGCAAATTAATAATCGCCAGTACTATTTTTCAATTCCAAATTTTTAACCCATAATTGTAAGTCTAACTCTAGCACGGATGAATAGGCTTGCCATCAAGAAAACGATATACTTGATGACACACAAAGCTACGACAACATTGTCGATACTTGGTAACCAAATTATTTTAGCAAAAAAATTTAAAGGCATGTCATGTGGATTGATTTAAGACCTCTAAAACGTAATCGTGATTTTCGATACGCATATATCGGGCAATTCATTTCTTTTTTTGGGACCATGATGAGTTGGGTGGCCTTGCCTTACCAAATTTATCATCTGACCAACTCGACATTGGCTGTAGGATTACTGGGCGTCATTGAGCTCGTTCCTCTCCTTTTAACTGCCTTCATTGGTGGCGCACTGGCTGATGTATTGGACAGGCGAAAATTACTCATTCGCGCAGAAATAGGCATGGCTGTTGGATGTTTTGGCTTAGTTATAAACGCCATGATTCCTCATCCACAATTATGGATAGTCTACCTCATTGCAGCACTACTTTCCGGTCTCAGTGGATTACATCGACCATCACTTGATGCCTTGATGCCACGTCTCGTTTCACATGAAGAAATTCAGGCCACTAGTGTGCTCGCTATGTTTAGAAGTACCGTTGGCATGATAGGTGGCCCTGCGGTTGCTGGTGTTTGTATTGCCAGTCTTGGTTTAGCTTGGACATTTGCCTTTGATTTTTTAACTTTTTTGCTTTCAATCGCAGCTCTTATGCAAGTCAAAAGCATGGTGCAATCCGAGAATCAAGAGCGACCCAGTTTAAAAAGTGTTGTGGTTGCCATTAAATATGCAATTAGTCGTCAAGAATTAATGGGCACCTATGTGATTGATTTTGTCGCGATGGTATTTGCAATGCCTAATGCTTTATTTCCAGCAATGGCTGTCATGTTAGGTGGTACAAAAGCATTAGGATGGCTGTACACTGCGCCCGCTATTGGGGCACTCATCATTACGGTTTTCAGTGCATGGACGAAAAAAGTAAAACGACATGGCGCCGCCGTTGCAATAGCCGCTATATTATGGGGTAGTTCAATTGCTTGCGTTGGATTATTTAATCACTTACTCATGATCGTCTTTTTCTTAATATTAGCTGGTGCCGCCGATTGTGTCAGTGGTATTTTTAGAACAACCATTTGGAATGAAACGATTCCCGATAAACTGCGCGGCAGAATGGCCAGTTTGGAAATGGTCAGCTACATGAGTGGGCCATTACTTGGCAGTGCCCAAGTAGGATTTTTAGCTTCAATGACCGGCACGCAACTCGCCATTCTTATCGGTGGAATTTTATGTGTCGTAGCGGTTTGCTTAAGTATCTTTCTATTACCTGCTTTTTGGAGGTATCACGCGGAAACATCTGATCCGTGTGATTCAGTTTAACTTATAATTATCCTGGCAATAAAATATCAAGATCGCCGTATCGTTTATCTTGCGGCACTACCCAACCCTCTTTTTTCAAATATATCTTGATACACCGATTCATAAATCCGTGTCCAACCAGCACTATGGTCTTACCTTTATCACCACCTGCTTTCAGTAAATGCATTGCCTTCTTCGCACGCATTATTTCTTTTCGAAACGACGAACAATTCTGATAAAATCCTAAACACCATGCGATACGAGATATAACAAACCAATTTTTTAACGAAAATTGTACAAAAGGAACCTTAATTATTGCAAGCTCAAATTCAGAAAAAATTGGATTGATGTTGATATCAAATCTTGAAGGATCAAACAAATACCGTGCTGTTGTAATCGCTCGCGGCAAGTTGGATGCATAAATAATCGCCTTTTCATTACCAGGAACCACCGCAGATAATTCATTTTTTAATGACACGATTTGCTTAAGGTGCAACTTCTCTGTCGAATTATATTCTTTTAATCGCGCTTCAGCGATTTCTACACAACAACGAGAGTAGTCGATATCAGGTAATGCATGTCGAATTAAAATTATCATGACTTCACCAGGCAATCATCAGTAATCATCTTTTACAATGCTTGTTCTGCAATTTATCCAGCATTGGTTCAAATATTAATGAGCTGATTTTTTTAGCAGGTTGGCGATCCGGCCATGTCTTCAATATTAATGCAATGCCTTCTTTTTCAGGATCCACTTCATCTTCAGCACCAATAACCCACGTTGGTAAATTAGTGTCTCTTGTATTTGCATACATCATTCTCGCATAATCTTCGAGCTCACCTGGTGTATATGCACCCGGTGCAAATATTAATAACGCAACTGGGGCATTACACGTCTCACAAACCATCAACTTACTTTCTATCATTTTGTTATTACGGTTTAAATCAGGGGAAGGTGGCGTAGTAGATGTCCCTTTACCATGTGCTTTCTCTAATTCCACATTAAATTCCATTGCAATAGTACGAAACAAAGCTGTTCTCATTTCTGCTAACGGATCTTGAGGATCGCTAGCCACAGCATAAGCATTTATTTGTGATTGTTTTCTATGAGGAATAACATCGATACGACCGATCTCGCCCCATTTATTATGACGAAATGTATAGGCTGTACCGTTATTTTTGATATTTTTTTTCTGACAACTCACATCTGGCGGCAGCTTAAATGATTTATTTTTATTAGAGGTGCTGGCTTCAATATTCTCAAGGTCTGTTGGTGGATATAACTCACCAGATAAATAAGCTAAAGCTAAATCAGCCTCCTCCATACCCATGATTTTATCAATCGTATGATTTTTAAAATGTTCTGCCAGAAACAATATTTGCTGATTTACCCGCTCTAACTCCACTAAATTATTCAACAACCCATCAAGAGTCTCTCTTTGTTGTGCTGATAATTTAGTTTTTTTCCAATGTAGGCACAACGCTTTTTCATCAGCAATCGATTCATTTTGTTTAGTGTAAGACTCGAGGAGCTGGTTAACCAATTGATCATCAAGAACATGGGGCTTATTTTTAGCCCGTTGCATATTTTCTAATTGATCTTTAGCTGCATCCAATGCCCCATCAATAGCATATGCCAGCATAGGTAACGCGTCTATTGGCAAAAAATTATTCGATGCATTCTGTACCATGTATAAACCTCAATTTAATCGATCGCCCGCATTATACATAGGTTTCATTTGAACAACCAGATTCAAGTCAAGGACGATCCAACGCCTAACTTTTACAAGAAAATTATCATCTCACACATTGAGCGAGGCTCTTCACAAAATATACTTAATTTTTGCGCTACCGCATCAACCTCTACTTTCTCTGCAACTTGGTTCTGACTTGGTGCCTACTTAGTGCCTTGGTTCCATGGCACCAAGTTAAATTGCAATATCAATATGGAGGTAAGTTCATAACATCAGCACTTAAATTCAATTCTGTTGATTCAACCATACTCACTTTAATGTTTTCTCCAAAAAATTTAACGTTTCCTGCCACCCTTCTTTGGCAGCGGTATAATTGCCGTGAATACTTCCCCCAGAAAAACACCAAAAATCACCCTCAGCAAGAAGCCAAGGTACATCCATTTTTGGCTCATAAGGCGTGCCCAGAGAATGCCCTGCAGAAGGGAAATGCATGTGTTTCCTTTCAATAGTAGAATTATATTTGTCCAATCGATCCATGATCCATTGAGCGTGTAATTTGGCGGGATGTACATAATCTTCCCCACACGAAATAATCAGAAGCGAGCATCGTATGTTTTCTACTGGAATTGCTGTTGCTTCACTAATATGGCGATATTTTTCCAACCGAGCCACAAACAACGGCGTAATTTCATAGGGATCATCGTATGTTCCTTCGTGGAAAGGGATAAGGCTTTGCTTTGTAGCGTTGAGGAGATCCTCAGCTTCCGTAAGGCTTTCTTGCTCACCAGTAAGCCCGCCAATAAATGGTGTGATCGGCTCATTTTTATAAATCCACATTGGCTTATTTGAATAAGGAAAACCGCCAAAAATTTTACTCGGAGGGGAAATAGCAACAACGGCATGAATATCATCAGGAAATGTCGCGGCTAGTAAGAGAACCAACTCCCCACCGTATGAAGCACCTCTCAGCGCAATTTTTTGATCATTGACTTGAGACTGATCTTTAAACCAATGAATCGCATTTTGAAAATATTCAAGATGAATGTTATCAAGCGATTTAGGCAAACCCGCCATACCAAAATAAGCTAATGCAAGAACTGTATACCCATGTGCTGCCAATAATCGCGCCATATCGCGGGACATGCCTCCACCGGATCCTGAAAAAGTAATGATTCCGGGGAGGTTATGTGCATTTTTTGGATAACACATAAAACCTATAAATCCATGCTCATTAATTTCTATTGATTCGATTTCCGGAGATTCTATATACCGATGTATTTTTTTATTCGCGACTATTTTATGGTTAACAGAGGCGGTCAGATAAACCTCTTCTTCATTTCCCCGCTGGGCATCATGAGCTTGTGAGGTATCGACAGGACGCATTGACCAAAACAAGCCCATGGGATCAACGCCTGTATAAAATCCTGAAATAGACGGGTCAGTTGCCAGATTAACTATCCCTTTCTCATTCGCTTCAAAAACCGCTTCTGAAGAGAACCATGGATTGCCTTTCTCATCATTAAGACTAGCTGACAGGACCACATAAGCATGTGCCTGTAGATTTGAAATTGAAATTTCTATAACTGAATCAAATATACTCGGCTCAGGTTTGACATTAATTATTGGTGAATCTCTATGGTCTGTCGATACATTTGCTTTCATGAACCTACCTCACCTTGACTCAGTATGTTTATTCGTACTCATTAAATACAGTCTATTTAGAAGTAAGCCGTCTTATTTTCTAAACGCTTTGACAATGCTAGCCACATGTTCATCAATATTACCGTCATCAGAACTAATCGAGAAACTTGCCACTTGATCATACAAATCATCGCGCTCGTGACGAAGTTTATTCAAAAATGACTTATAGTCTGGATTTGGTAAGAGCGGTCGATTATGTGAAATTCGCTCTAGTTGCACCGAAAGACTAACTTTCAAATAAACGGTGAATTCTGACGCTAGCAATTTAAGATTTTTCTCATGATAAACAATGCTGTCATCAGTCGTCACAACTATATTTTCTTGACGTTGTTGATGTGACAAAATTTCCGATAGACAATGATGAAAGGCTTCTTCGCCATGGTTTCCAACTATTTCAACCATAGTACGTCCAATTGACGGCGCCAATGCGAAATCAGAGTCAATGTATTGCCAACCCAGTTCTTTAGCCAATGCTTGAGCAACAACACCTTTGCCTGCGCCTGAATGACCCACGATAAAAATGCGCTTATGTTTACTCATGTCAATGCTCTCCAAGGTTTGATATAAACCATTATAAATGACCATAAGGTTGATTAACAGTTTTAGCGCAACGTCGTAAAAAACACGGAGGTCATTAACTCCAATACCTTTTCAGGAGGTCTCGCAATAATGGCTTTGTCACCATAGGTTACGATAGGACGTTGCATTAAAATAGGCTCTTTCAGCATCGCGGTTAATACGTTAGTTTCATCCGCTAACACCAGTTTGAGTTCTGTAAAAATAGGTTCGTTGTATCGTACAAAATCTTTCAAATCAAAATAGGATCGAAGTTGGGTGATTTGTTCTAAGCTCATCGGGGTTTTGAGATACTCGACGATGACAGGATTAATATCATGGCTTTGAAGTATTTCTAATGCTTTCCTTGATTTGGAGCATCTCGGATTATGGTAGAGAGTAAATCGATTCATTTTGTTATTTTTCTCCGTAATAGGTAAGTATTCAAATGGCTGGTCATTAAATATTCATTTCCTCATTGATCCCTGCTTGATATCAAGTGAGCCTAGTTAAATCTTATAAGAAATAGCGGAATTCAGGTTTTTTATTTCGGCGAGATCTTAACTCCCTAATTTTTTTGTATTATTTTTTTTTGCATCCCATAAAATTATTATGTATAATAATAGATAACATAACCGCCACGCCTAGAGAGTTTCGGCTCTTGCGTAACCTTGGCGGTTTTTTTTATTATAGAGCTTAGACATGGCAATAAAAAGAATAAAATACCCCAAGCCACCTTTGAGCTTCCAAGAACAATTAGAACAACTCAGCCGACGTGGATTACTCATTTACGATCATAAACAAGCACTAACCACGTTATCTAATATTAACTATTATCGTTTAAGCGCCTATTGGATCCCATTCAAACAAAGAGATTTTTTTGGGAAAATTTCAGATAATTTTCAAGAAAATGCAACCTTTGACAATATAATTGAACTATATGAGTTTGATCGTAAATTAAGGCTTCTAGTAATGGATGCTTTAGAACGGGTCGAAATATCAATTAGAACAAATATAACGTACCATCTTGCTCATCAATATGGGGCATTTGCTCTTAAAAGTTCTCAAAATTTTCACGATAAATTTGATCATGCTAGCTGGATTACACAAGTTCAACAGGAAATCACCCGATCAAGGGAGCCATTTATCGAGCACTTTAAAGAAAAATATGATGGTTTCCCTATGCTGCCTGTATGGATGGCAACGGAAATAACTTCTTTTGGGTCCCTTTCAATTCTATACAAAGGTTTAAAAAACGAAGACAAACACCAAATTGCCAAAAAAACATATAATCTACACCCTAAAACACTTACTCATTGGTTGCATTTTTTAACGTACATACGAAATATTTGTGCTCATCATGGTAGACTCTGGAATAAAGAGCTTGCCATTAAACCACAAGTGGATGGATTAAGTATAGAATGGCATCCACCCATAACGCCAAGAAATGATCGATCATTTTTTATCTTGTTAGTTCTCAAAAATTTACTTAATCATTCAGAGAATTCACAACACTGGGCACAAAGGTGCGAAGATTTACTTGCGCCAATATTAACGAAATACCCATGGAGTATGCAATCGATGGGAATACCAGATCATTGGAAAGAACATCCTATTTGGAACTCTAAAAATCATTAATGATTTTATTACACACGCGCATACATCTTATCTCTCATGTGAATGATCAATCTCATTTTGTCGGCAGATACACAGTTAACCCAGTGGCTTCCACTAAGACTTCAAATCGTTCTTTTTGCAGCAGCTTAAAAAATGTAATATTATTTTTTAACTGTGGCACACGACTTTCATCGACTATATAGCAACCGGGCACTCTCTGTAGACCGGAGTCTCTTCGTTTCCATACATGATTGACTACTTCTGCGCCATTATCATCTTCCTCAACATCCTCCGCAATGACAATGTTATGCTTTAACATAAACGCCTGTGAGATGGATTCTATATCATCCAATGCCTCATCATCTGTCTCCTCCCCTGTATCCGCGCCTTCAGTGGCATTATTTGACGCCTGCGATTGTCTCGAAGCGGTTTCGTCATCATCACATTCGGTAGGCAGTTCTGGCGCCACTTCTGGAGTACGCGGTGCTAATACGTATGCGGCATGATTTACAATTTTACAAACAAACCGTTCGAATTCAACAGGTACATTTTGCTTCACCGGTTCAATTTCCGTCGTTATAAACAGATTAAATTGGGGTTGCATCGCGTCGATAGGTGTACTGTACTCGTTCATTTTGGAATAGGTTAGCGACCAGCGTTGTTTCAAATACTCAAGAAACACCTCGCGACAGCTTTCTGCAAAGGCTTTCCAATCAACCCAATGACCCTGTGTTTGTGCTTCTAACAAACTACGGGCTCGCAAATAGGGTCCAATCGTGACCTGATTAATGGGTACATCGATGTTTTCTACGCCTTCTGTCAACATTGATGCTTGAATGGATCGGCAGCGAATGACGACGGCATCCACATCTTGCGCACGGACTGAGTGACGCAACGCTGCCATCTCAACTTTAAAAAATCGTTGTACGATTTCATCCAATACCGCTTCTTTTTTCGAATGTTCCATACGATACTGAGACAGTTTCGTCGTGGCGTCAGTTCGCAACTTTTTGATGGTTAAAATAGCTGCCGCTTCATCATGAATCAAGCCTTCTCTGATCGCCTGTTCTGGCATTAATTTTTTGATTTCAGCATCGTCACAAGACACAATCAACTCAGCTGAACCACGTTGACCTTGCCGGCCTGCTCGTCCCATGGCTTGATTTTCAACACGCGTATTGCTGGGGAAAAACGTTAAAATGACATGTAACCCGCCATTATCTAAGCTTTTTTTCCGGAGAATAATATCGGTACCACGCCCTGCGGCATTGGTGGCGATGGTAATTATCCCTGGCATTCCAGCACGCCATAAAATAAAGTCCTCGGACTCTTTTTGTTTTTCATTCAGGACTTGCAGCTTGTTACGTTCATTATTATCAAACATTGCTGCAATTCGGTCTGTCTCTTCAATCGTTTTACATATAATCAATACGGGTCGACCTTCGGCTATCATCGCGCGTGCACTGCTGAGGATCGCAGCATCACGTGCGGCGACGTTAAGCAAATAGCGTGCTGGTTTTTCTTCGCGCAACAAAGGGGCATGAGGCGGGATATCGCACACATCCACTCCAAATTGTTCGCGCATTTCTACACGCTCTTCATCTTGACCCGCAGTGCCTGTGTAACCATAAATCTTTTTATACGCTTTGTAAAATTGAGAATGCGCCATGGATGTAGCACTTAAATGCTCGTTTTCAGGCGGCAAATCTTCCTTGATTTCAATCATTTCATGTATACCTTCATCCCAACGCATGTTGGTTTGCTCACGACCTGTATTTTCGAAATCAATAATGGTCACTTCGGCTTTTTTGTGTTTTGTTTTCGTGGTGACAACGTAACTGATATCTTTTACTGTCTTCATGGCGGTAATGGCCGATTGCACCCATTGCCTAACAAAAGGCGACCATTTATCAAACATCGGCATGTGACGGCCTTCTTGATAATCTTGTAATAGCTCCGTCACCTCATTGATATAGCACGGTGTTCTTTCTTCGGCTGCCTTTTTTACATAAGCATAAATAGGAGGATAGACCCAGCGCATATCATAAGGGGCAGACGTTAAGAGTCGCGTTGTATGCAATGCAGTATCTAAAAATAAATTATCGGCCTCATCCACAATCACCACCTCACAGGGACGGGACGTGCCTCCGTAATGACGCGCTGTATCTTCGTTTTGTAATTCATACAACAAGGAGGCTTCAAAATCATACGTTGTTGCGTAAATCACACGCCCACGAAAATCGTTTTGCGTTGCATGATCAACATTCAGATGGGATGATGTCGTTCCAGTTGCCTCATAAAACGCCGCAAACGTTTGTTGGTCGCGCTCGGCAAGATCACCTGATGAAGTGACCACATCCACGTATTCCCCCATGGATGCACGAAATGCTGCCAGCATAGACACCAAGGTTGATTTACCTTCACCGGTTTTTACTTCAGGAATTCGCCCTTTTAATGTTTTAGGTGCATTAAGCGTCGTTAACAACGTCAGCATTTGCGTATCATACGGATAAATATGACGAACTTGTAATACCATCGCACGCAGTGCCGCCAGTAAATAATTGGATGCCTCTTTATTGGTTGGATCATCCGCCAAACGCTGACCTTGAAGCTGAATTTCTCGCTTTAACGCCTCTTTACTAGTGACGCTCAGCCGCCGTAATTCGACCCCACGATGAACCACCATCTGATAAGCGATGAGCAGTTCATCTATTTCAGCTTCTGCTAATGGATGCGGCGTGCTCATAAATTTAGCTTTCAGTGGCGCTAATGACTCCACTGGCATACCGGAAATTATCTTTTCTTCATACAAATGCTCAATGGATATCGAGACCGCGTTCCAATCCGGCCACACTGTCAATATTGTCATCAGTCCTTGCAGATTGAGATGGCCTCGTTTTTTTAACAAGGATGTTTTTTCAACCAAGGCAACAAACGCGGATAAAGGCACATGCACATTCGGTTGTTCTGCAAAAAAACGATAAAATACATCATCGCCCCACTCCGCATTCATTTTTTCCGCAATCGTGACCAAGGATTCGAGTGCCTCCTTATCGAACAGACCCGGGGCTAGAAAAATCAACACAAACTTTGCTAACAGTAGTTTTTTAGGCTCTTTCAAACCGCGACGATCGAGAACTTCGAATAGGTTAGTCAACGTAGCATAATCACGTGGTTCGGTTTTTAATTCAGGTACGTGGCACGCCTTCGTCACCGCTTTGAACTGTCGATAATGAGCAATACGATTTCTGTCTCTAATACTCATTCTCTCTAGATGATCCTCAAATACCATCTGTTTTGTAACAAAAGGAAACCGAAGCCAACAATCAACGTCTTCAGGACGCTCCATCTGCACCAAAATGGCTTTTTGAGGCAATTGATCCAACCATTCTATTTGCTCTGGATTGGTCGCAAAACGCAATGCCATTATCGCACGCGATAGATAATCACTTTGTATTCGGAACGATATATTCTCTTGCGGTGGCTTACTTAATAAAGCTTGGTGATTGGCATATCGCTCGCTTAAGACTTCCGTTACAAAGTCATTGAATTCTGTGAGTGCTTTTCCCCAAGTTTCTGCTGTAACATGGTTAGGTCCAATCGGTTCAAAATAGTTTGCAAACCAAGCCTCCAGAGGCACGGATTTATTCAAACAAATATGTTGAATCAACTGATAAAATAACTGAACCTGTTCGACCCGATTGAACAGGACCTCTCGCCATGAGTACGGTGCAAACACATGTGAGTCAAAGGTCGTGAGTAGCGTACTTGAATGCACGGACATACTAGAAAAAAACAAGTCAAACGTCTCTCTAAATTCGGTCTGCTTTTCTTTGTAAATATACTGCTCATAATGATTTAAAAAATTAACTTGTGTTTTTGTTGATAACATAGACATTTTTTTTGCAATAGGATTGATGGTCAAGCTCGCTTCCATATCCAGCAGAAAGTCATCAATAAATATCATGGTGGGCGTTGATAAACGAATCTCATCTTTACGCAAACGCGTTATAATCTCAACTTCGGTCATTCGCCTCGGTAACGCCGTCGGGCTATGATTAGGACTGCTTTCAGGCAATAAACCGATGCGTGTAGGTGCTTGGTAATAGTCTAAATAAGTCGCAATTGCGTTGAATTCATTGGCTTTGGCAAAGGCTGAAGGCGTTTGGCCTAGCCTGTTTTGTTTTTCAAGCAAGGTCACATCCGTTTCGCACAAAAACTTAATTGCCGGGATGTGTTGTAACAAAACCGCTAGATGCAATTCAAACTTATCTTCAAAGTATG
>CANNJI010000079.1 GCA_947504875.1 Legionellaceae bacterium | reverse complement strand
TATCAGAAGAGAGGATCCGCCGTTTTAATAGTCTGTCAATCAAGGTGATCGTAGTGCGAATCAACGGGGATGTTTTAAGTTCGTTTGTGCTAGCCTTGTTCAATTAAAGGCTGCGCCATATATACGCGCTTTTACACCACTGTTAACAGCTTTATAGGAACCATTCAGTATCTCCAATGGGATATCTTCAAAAACGCTTATATTTATAATTTTGCAATGCAAGCAGGCTCACAGGCCTTTATCAATCCAAAAGCTCGTATAAACTATAACTTACACAATAGTTGGATGTTGACGCTGGGCACTATTTATAATGTATCATCTAAATGGATAGTCCGAATCGCATCAACGTATACACAATCCCCCTCGAATGGACGATCTCAAATCAGCATGGGCGATAGTTTGGTTGTTGGCTCATCAATGGGATATCAGCTTATGCAAAATCTCACGGTAGATTGTAGTTATGGCCACGCTTTTTTCGCAAAAGAAAATATTAATATATCGACAGCGCAAAATATCATTAAGGGTATTAATCAAAGTGAGAATAACGCTGTATCATTAAAACTTACTTTAACTGCCTAAAGAAAAATAAATGGTTTAGGAATCACCTGTGAACATTGATGCTTTGTTTAAAATGGACGATTAAATTCAATCATGAAAATACTCAACAAACCTAATTTTTATATTTTTACAGGGGGACCAGGCGCTGGAAAAACCACCCTATTAAATGAATTATCAAAACTCAATTACAAATGCATCCCTGAGGTTGCCAGAGCAATCATTCAAGAGCAAAACGCCACAGGAGGCAATGCTGTACATACGGGCGATCGAACAAGCTATTCAAATTTGATGCTGGAGAATTCCATTCGTGATTTTGTTAGCGCATCATCGATAAAGGACATACTTTTTTTTGATCGCGGCATTCCAGACCTCTATAGCTATCTCTCACAGTATTGTGGTGGTGTTACAACAACACTTCAGGAAGCGATTAAACACTATCGATATAACACGCAAGTATTTCTATTTCCTCCGTGGCCTGAAATTTATTGTCATGATACAGAACGAAAACAAAGTTTAGACGAAGCAATCCAAACCTATCATTCAGTGAAAACTGCTTATGATCTTTGTGGTTATGAAACCATTGACGTTCCAAAATGCACGGTCACAGAGCGGGTTGATTTTATTTTGAATGTTATTAAAAATTGAGTACACAAGCCAGAAGTCGAATAATAAACCACATAAAATGCACCAATAGAAAAGTTAACCTGACCATTGGTGCAGCCTATTAGGCTTTAGATAAACCTCTTAACCAGTTTTTTACCTCGAGGCTAAGATTATCATCTTGCAATGCCATTTCAATGATCATGTTTTCTCGTTCTTTTCTAATTATCTCATCATCACCAAACATATCATCAAGTATGTCATTCCAACATTTTAATGACTGAGAAGACGAGAAAGTACCCATTTTTTCAAACAACTCACGGATTCTACTTGCATAATATGCAATCACAGCTTTCCCTAACCAAGAGAATTGCTCAGGTGTTAAACCGATCTCATCTAGACCGATGCCTTCACCAAATCCTTGCTCCCATTTTTTTGTGCGAAGATGAGCGTATTTTTTGCCATATATGCCATTCACCAAATCCATGTATTTCTTGCCAAAATCAATGCCTATTTTAGATTCAGGATCATGCTTAGCTATCGCTCTTAACTCGTCCGCTAATTGCTGCCAACTTTTTTCAAAAATGGTTTTTTGATCGGTTGATATAACTTTTTTTTCAAATTCAACATACTGTTTCAATTCATCAGGCGTGAATATTTCCTTTACCCAAGTGTGTTCTAATTGCTGCGTCATTTGATAACCCTCAATTAACTGTATTATATTTTCCCAAGGAATGGATTGATCATCACCACAACGCTCCGTTACCCGCTTTAAAATCGTACTTGCTTCGTGAAGAGCATCCGCTTTTTCCTGCAAAAACTTTGATTGCATCGCGAAGTTCTTAACAACATCATCCTCTTTAGCAAGCAACACTTTGATTTGAGTCAACTCAAAACCAAAAAATTTAAGCGCAATAATCTGCTGCAGTTTTAATAAATCCTTTTCGGAGTACAAACGATAACCATTGGATAAACGCATACTCGGCTTAAGCAGCCCAATTTTGTCGTAATGATGCAAGGTTCGCACCGATACTTGCGTGAGTTGACTTAATTCTTTGGCGTACCATTGTTTCATCGTTTTTTCCCCCTTGTTTCCAAGGTTAGGCTATGACGCAGCGTCAGAGTCAAGCGTTTTAATTCAGAAATTTTCATGCCTTTATATAAACTACTTTTCATCTCGTAACAGTGATCTACATCTCTAGGGGGCAAGTCTATTGATAATAGCGTTTTCAATAGACTTGACCCCTAATTTAAAGATCTACTTGAGCAGTATACCATTAAGAAATGGTACACCACGACCGTGATGTCAGCGTTTCGTTGTCCGTAATGGACTCTCCGGCACGCTGCACGCGGTACTCAAGTCTACGCAGTTCTGCTGTATTTGCTCTACATAGTTTATCAATGTCGAGGAGACCTCCCGGTCCCACGCATGCACCGCGGCCCCCACCCCACTGCGCCCATAAATACCAAAATCGAAACCAAGACCAGATGAATCAACCAAAGGATAGTAGGAGCCGTTATCATATTTGAATTTTAATGAACGAACGAGCGGCTTCTGTTCTTCGACAATGAAGTAGAGACCCTGGATGAACGCTTGTGCAAGGCACGCCGGGAGAAAGCGCTCCGTATAACCGATAGCCTGCCGCCAGAATAAATCACGTTTCGCCCATGACCAGTTATCAAATTGCTCATCATAGACCTTAAGTGCCCTAATTAAGTGAGATGGATTAAAAAACGTTTCTTGCATTGCCAAAGCTTTAAAGTCGCTTCTGAAGCGATTAAGCGCATTGCATATCGCTGTGTCATTTTGTGTCTTCTTAAGGGCTGCATCAATATCGGCCGCTGAACTCGTGGTAATGGTTTGAATCAGAACGCTAAAATCATAGGGTGTTCCCTGAGGTATGCCTTCTGGAAATAGTGCGTTAAATTGTTTTGCCTTTTCTGTTTGCCCATCCGTCAACCTATCAAAATAAGGTTCCATCTTTTGCCACAATGTTACATCGTGGCAAAGCAAAGCAGCTTGAAACGGTGTGTAGCCCCTGTAGGTGCGGTTTGAGTAGTCGGTGGCCTCAGAGGTATAGAGCAATAAGTTTGGATTAGCACGAAGCATTTTAAGTGCTAGTGCTTCTTCAGCTCTCACGACGTAAAATAAAAGTTTTTTCATTGCACTTTCTTGTAAGGGCGCTTTACACGCAGCATACATTGCAGGCGATGTCTGTGAAAGACGATATAAATCTTCGTCTGGAAGGTGGTTGAATATGGTGTAATGATGAAGCTCAGTGGGTGATTTTTCAATAGGTGATAATATTTTTTTACCTATAAGTTCATTCATCAAATCCATCCTAGCTGTTTAAACAATTAAAGTAGTATATCAGAAACCCCATTGTATTTAAATTGAGCACAAAAGGACTTAAGAAAAGATTCAGTGTTTGAGATCAATGGGGTCAGATTAAATTAATATATCTTCCGAAAATTCCGATTGCAATCGGATTAAATTAAACGCACAATGCGACAATAAATATCATGTATCACTATGAGAAAACCATGAAAAATATCCTATGTACCATCCCCTGTAGGCTCAATGATAACTATTATGGCTCTGATCTTTCGTAAGCGTTTAATTAACCCCATCTATCATTTCCTCAGCTAAGCCCAGATACTCCTGTACATTCAATCAGCAAGGATTATTTGATGAGCTCAGAAACCAAACAAACGAAGAAACAGGATTTTTGGAGAGAACATTCCGAAGCTTGGAAAGCCAGTAAATTAACACAGGTGGAATATTGCGTTCAACAAGGTATTAGCTATCAAAGCTTTACTTATCAGCACAAACGCATGACGGTGAAGTCTCAACGGTCTTCAGTGGGATTTGTTGAAGCAAAACTTGAAGCAATTGCAGCGCATAACCAAACTGCGGGGTTACAATTGATTTTGCCGAACGGGATTCGAATTGGCATTCCCAATGAAGTTAATCCAGTATTATTGAAAACGGTTTTGGCTATTGCAGGAAGCCTGCCATGCTAAGACTGACTGAAGACACCCGGATTTATGTGGCCTCAGCTTTTGTGGACTTTCGTAAGGCGATTAATGGCCTAAGTGCTCTGGTGATTGAAGAGTTCGATACCCCGGTAAACAATGGTGCGGTGTATGTGTTTTATAACCGGGACTGCGATCGCGTGAAGTGTTTGTTTTGGGATAAGAACGGGTTTGTTCTTTATCACAAACGCCTGGAGCGCGGTCGATTCAAGTTTGGCAAGGCACAAGATGGAACGTATGTGATAACTCATCAGCAACTGGATTGGCTTTTTGCGGGGCTCGATTTCAAGTTAATGGCAGAGTTTCCGATGCTTGATTTTACCCTTCATTTTTAACGTAACATGATGATATTAAATAACTAATTGTTTGTTTTTATGTGTTTTTTTGATATAATAACACCCATAAAAACATTAACGAAATCATCAACATGTCTTCAATTTCTGTCCTTTCATTAGCTGATTTACAACAAGAAAATGCACGGTTATTAGCATTGCTTGGGCAGAAAGAAAGTACTATTCAAAACCTGCAACACCAACTTCATTTATTCCGCACAGCGCGTTTTGGCCGCAAGAGTGAAAAAGGAGTGGTGGCAGAACAGTTATCACTGCAGTTTGATGATGCTGTACCCACTGCTGAAGAAGAAAACGCACCAGAATCCGCTGAAACAACAGAAACGATTACCTACACCCGCAATAAAAAGGGAACTGGACGAAAAGCATTGCCAAAATCCCTGCCTTTTATCCAGAACATTCACGACCTGAGTGATGATGAAAAACAATGCTCTTGCGGTTGTTCATTAACGCATATCGCTGATGAAATCAGCGAGCAGCTGGATGTTGTTCCTCAAATGACGTTTCGTGTGGTGAATATCCGAAAAAAATATGCATGCAAAGGTTGTTTCGATACCATTCGATTGGCTAAATTACCCAAGCAACCCATCGATAAAGCCATCGCAGCGCCCGGATTGTTGGCCGCAGTTATCGATACCAAATTTAATCGCCACATGCCGCTTTATCGCCAAGAGGCGATGTTCGGCGAGGCCAATATCTCGATAACCCGCGGGACCCTCAGTAATTGGATGATCAAATCCGCAAACCTGCTGACGCCGCTGGTGAAACTGATGGAGGCAGACATTCATAATTACGATATTGCTTACGCCGATGAAACACCGTTGCAGGTTTTGAAAGAAAAAGATCGCCTGCCTACGCAAAAATCATACATGTGGCTGTTTATCGGTGGTTCACCGGATAAACGTGCGTTTGTTTACCAATATCATGCCACGCGTTCGCACCAAATCTCATTTGATTTCTTTGCTGATTTCAAAGGGTACTTGCATGCTGATTGCTATAAAGCCTATGTTGCTTTGGGGCAACTGGAACATATTAAACATGTCGCATGCTGGGCTCATGCAAGACGCTATTTTGTTGATGTTGCCAAGGCCAGCAAAAAGGAAGGTCTAGCTCATCAGGTCGTGAAGCTGATTGGCAAACTTTATCATCTGGAACGCGAACTAAAAGATAAAGAAGCCACACTCGAAATCGTCCTCAGCCGCCGTGAACAGGAAGCGAAGCCCGTGCTTGCTCAAATTAAAGGACTATTGGATGATGCACAGTTCAAAGTACCACCCAAAAGCCCCTTGGGCACAGCGGTCTTTTATTCACTGAATCATTGGGATGCCCTGAATATCTACCTTCAAGACGGCCGCCTTGAAATCGACAATAACAAATCCGAACGCTCCATCAAGCCTTTTGTCATTGGTCGTAAAAACTGGTTATTCCATGGAAATGATGTAGGTGCTCAAGCAGGAAGTATCCTTTTTTCCCTGATTGAAACCTGCAAGCAACACAAAGTTGATGTTTTCTCATGGCTGAAATACGTACTGGCCAACATTCATCGCGCAGAAACTGTCGTACAACTTGAAAAACTGCTTCCATATAATATTGAGCCTGCGCTGTTAAACGATATGAGAAGCATACCTGAGTTGATCATGCCTGAGAAAGATGGGGTTAATTAAACGCTTACGCATCTGTAATGCCCAGCGTGTTTAATATATAATAAATTGTACCCGAGCAATCCATACCCCCTGCTGATGGATTGGCAGCACCATACTGATATTTTAAGTGTTGACCTGCCAAAGTTAGGGCCAGGTTAATAACCAGGTTAACTTTTCCCGGGTTTAAATTGAAGTGTTGTAATTCACTATTCGAAATGGTTTCTGGATCTTGATTGATAATTATTTCAGCATTAATTCTGAAGGTGAATAGCATTAACAATAGTAACACAGCAGATTTGAGCAAGAGCGATCCTCGTGAATTTTTATAAAAAAAAGTAACTCCCCACCACGTCATCCCGAGCACAGCAAGGGATCTCAGATTATGCAAAATCCAGGAGCTACTTCGCGCTTAAAAAATGCGCTCAGGACGACGTGTGTTCTTTATGTTCAGTTAACGCACTGAACTTATCCACAACCTGAGGTGTCACAAAAAGATACAATCGGGGAAAGGATAAAAATTAGGGTTCCAACGGCACAACAGCCCACATAATTAAATACACCAATAAAGCAGAGCCACCCATTAAAATTAAAATAATGAAAATCAACCTCATCCAGGTAGGATCTATGCAAAAAAAATTAGCTAACCCCCCACACACACCGGCAACCATTTTATCTCTGCGCGAACGATAAAGTCTTTTGTGTGGCTTTGATAATCGAGTCATAAATATTCCCAGAACAAGGGTTGTTTTTATTGAAGCAAGGGACCAAATACCTTCCAGCCGATCAGTGCCAACAAGGCGAACAACATCAGATTTCCGCCGACATATCCATAATTACCATCCCTCAAATCAGAGCGATGTGAATAAAGGCCTAAAAGAAACCAAACAATCATGATTACCCAAAACAATATACCGATTGGCATTTTTATGCTCCATGCAAAGTTAACTCATATTATTATCAAAATCTACTCTAGAGGGTTTAAAAATATAAAGCAATTTAATTTTTTTCAAGCTTTCATATTGATGAAATATCAAGGATTACCACTATGGTTTACAAAAACTGATAGTGCCATAATGACAGTTCTGTAAGAGGAACTGTCGGATGAGTACGCTTACCATTCGTTGGATCTTAACCTGAATTTTAATCTAGAATAGAGAGGGCAATGGTGTCTTTCATGCTAATTCCGTCGCACGGAATACCAAAATTTAGCCTACCTTCAATAGTCTCCGCTTTCTTTCGTGTGTAAAGTCGCTCAAGCACATAGCATTATCAATCAACTTGACCCCTAATTAATCTGACTCCATTGATCCTAAACAGCTCTAAGATCAGCCTTTCGTTTCCTATCAGCTCAATCCCTTCAAGTGAAACAAATCCCCTTTTACAATACTATCCAAATGCTGTGTAATTTTCTCAACGGGCCAATTCCACCACGCCAGTTGCAGCAAAAAATGAATCGTCTCATCATCAAACCGTTTTCGAATCGGCCGTGCTGGATTCCCACCGACAATAGTATACGGCTCAACATTTTTAGTGACCAATGCATTGGTACCAATAATCGCACCATCTCCTATATGTACGCCTTGCATTATTGTCGCGGAATTTCCAATCCAAACGTCATTACCTATCACAATATCACCTTTACTCACGACATCTAATGGTACATTCTGCCATGAGTGTCCAAACACTTTAAATGGATAGGTTGAAACACCATTCATCGGATGATTTGCGCCATTCGTAATAAAGCGAACGCCCGTTGCAATCTGACAAAATTTACCGATAATGAGTTTATCTTCCGAAAAATCAAACAAATACAAAACATTTTTTTCAAAATTATACACATCTTCCGGATCATCATAATAGGTATAATCTCCCACCATAATTTGCGGTTTAGTAATAATGTTTTTTAAAAAACAAGTTCTCGTCACACCACTGATTGGATATAACGTATTTGGATCTGGATATATTCGATTTTGCATATATTTTACTCTCTTATCATTGAACAACACCAACACTACCACCACCATCGACAAACAAAGTTTGCCCAGTAATAAAACTCGCTCGCTCATCAAGGAAAAACGCGATTGCATACGCAACTTCTTCAGGCAATCCGACGCGTTTTAACGGTAATGCGGCAATTAACCGCTCTGATTCAACACTACCTTTTGGGTAATTATTTAAAAACGCTTCCGTTTGTATGGGTCCAGGTGCAACAACATTCACCGTAATATTATACTCAGCAAACTCCAAAGCCCAGGTCCGCGCCAGAGCAACAAGACTTGCTTTGGCAGCACTATAACTAGACCGCCCGACTTTACCCAGTAAAGCGCGACTTGCAATATTGACAATTCGCCCCCATCGCTTCTCTTTCATATCAGGCAAGAACGTTTGCACCGCTTGTATTGCAGGCCTTAAATTTAAGTCCATCACTTCAAAGAACGAGTCCATCGTTGTATTTTCTATTAACGCAGGTTGCACATCACCAATATTATTAATAATGCCATCAATAGAATGCTCTGATTTGATTTTATTGAACACCGCCATCGTTTCATCAGCATTCGTTAAATCAGCACAATACAAAATACCAGGAAAATCAATATCCGATCTGTTTCTTGCAATACCAACGACTTGATAACCCGCCTCTTTTAAACAATGTGATGTCGCTAAGCCAATCCCACGCGAGCAACCTGTTACCAAAAAATTTTTCATTTTTTTATAGTCCACATAGGAGTTAAACGAGAGTTTAAACCTAACATTACTCAATTTATGTAAAATTATAAGGTCAGGTCTAGGGATCAGTCTAGGGGTCAAGTTGAAGCTCCCCCTAATTGACCCCTAATCGGTGCCACATCGTAGAAGATTCCTCGCTGTTCTCGGAAAGACCTGGGGAGATACCTTTTATCAACAAATAATTCCGATATAGACCACTGTGCTTTTTATTTGAATCGGCAGATGATATGCTACTCATCCATTATGTAATTGAACCTGACTATTCATGAAACCAAATCCACTCTATTACTTTCTATATGATCAAAACGCTGTCGATGTCATTTATAAATTAGGCTACATCATGGTATCCCTTAGTGAGCCAAAGATTAGGCCAACCATTTGCCTAGAAGGCCGAAACGCTCAATTTTCTGATCATCATTTGAGTATTCATGAAGCTTATGAAGAAGGTACCCAGTACAACAGTTTATTTCACTACACCGCGAATTTTGATGGCTTTGTCGTGCATGTTTACTTTAATCGTAATGGAGAGCAAAGCGAAGCCTATTTTAAAGAAAAAACAGAAGACTATAAAGCGATAGCTCAACCTCTTCCCGAGGCTGAAAAAGCGATGATAGATCAACTCATGCTCAATTTTTCAACCCCCATGGGTCATCGTCTCAACGAGCTCCATGCAGATAAAATTAAAGCACTATCCACGCCTTACTATCAGGGACTCCTTGAGATTCGCGATCGATTATTTGATCAAACAATGGATGTCGATGGAAATTTGTCTATCATGCGTAATTTAATAGACCTTGGCGAATCCCTTAACAGAATAAATTACCATACACGGGAACACCGTGTTTCACTCATTTATTTAAAAAAACAACATGCGGGCATTCTAAAGTTAAAAGATGCCATCGTATCAGATATCAGTGACGCCTCCCCCTTAACTTCGGCCTTCGCTGACGAAGCGCATGACAACGCTGACATGATTGAACCCATATACCAAAAATTCAAATCGGCAGTGCAGAAACCTGAAGAAAACGTAGACCTTTTATGCCAATCATTTGAGACCTCATATGATAAAATTAATACCCATATTCAATCTTACGATACCTTGCCCTTTAATGACTTTTCCGGAAAAGTAAAAATACTGGATGATGCGTCACCAGCATTGCTTCATTTACTCATAGAGGCCGAGTCATTGATGGGATTTGATCCCGCGTTGATTCATAACCCGATGGTATTATACAAATCAGGCCCTGGCCTGGATTTTCTCTTTAATGCTTGCAAAAACAAAGGGACTCTGTTGCTGACATTGTGCTTACTCTCCACAAAAGAGCGTTTACAAACCTTTGGGACACACCTGACAGACTATGCTTCATTTGTTTCATCAGACTGCGTGGATTCTGCATTACGAAAAGGAAATGTAGACGCATTATTTTATCTTATTAAACATGGCAGTGTTGCAATTAATCGTCATCAAGTTACCTTTGCGGGTGAAAAAACCATGCTGTCGTTAGTCTGTGGAGCATACCGGTTGGGGCAATTGGAATGCTTTGCAGGACTCATCAAACACAATGCCAATGTGTTTGTATTGTATGAGGATGAGTTACCTTTGGCACACACCTTATTTAATTTACCGGTCAGCAATCCTTACCGACAAGCATTTATTGAACACTCGCCTTATTTTCCAGATAAAACCAGTCAATTTTTTTCAATCATAATGCCCATGTTGCAAGATAAGTTATTATTTGATTCAAAATTAACACCAAAGCAAAGGGCTGAGCTGAATCACTCATTAGCGCTATATGAGATGATTATTGAAAGTGGAAACATTACAGCATCATCTAAGGGAGTCACACGTCAGGCAACACAACTGTCTCAAAGGCTTGATCAAAACGTCCTTGAGGACTTAAGAGCATCACCAGCAATTCCCGCCATTAAAAAATCTATAGCAAAATAAAGGGTTTTAGGTGCATTTGAAAAAAAGATTTCGTAAACTATGCGCAATAGTTCAGTAAGAACGCCTTCTCCCATTGATGGGAGAAGGTGCCCGACAGGGCGGATGAGGGTAGATCATTCATGGGCATCGGTGTAGCACGGAAGCTTCGTCAAACCAGTACAATTCCGGAGGTTAAGCTTTGGCAATACCTACGGGATAGACGATTTATGGGACTAAAATTCAGAAGACAATGTCCTGTAGGTCCATATGTTGTTGATTTTGTGTGCTTGAGCCACAAACTGGTTATTGAGTTAGATGGCGGCCAACATACTGAGCAACTTGATTATGACAATAAACGCACCGAATACTTAGAGCACTTTGGTTTTAGAGTCTTAAGATTTTGGAATACAGATGTTTTTTGTCAGTTTGAAGCTTTGCTAGAACAAATGCGCCAATACATAGAAATTTAATCTACCCTCATCCGCCCTATCGGGCACCTTCTCCCAACATTGGGAGAAGGCCTTCTTACGTTTCATTGGCGTGACGTTGAGGGATCAATGGGTTTTATCAGGAAGCATTTGTCTGCAGATGGTTTGCATAAAATAGTGAAGCGCAGCCTGCTTCGAGAAGAATTTAAAGTGATGAGAAACTCAGAATACAGTTGGCAAGACTGCATCATGTCAGGGCTTGCTGTCTTTGGATTTAAAATGCCTTCGTTACTTCAATTTGAAAAAGATAAAGC
>CANNJI010000078.1 GCA_947504875.1 Legionellaceae bacterium | reverse complement strand
TTGCGTTCACAGGAAAATACAATTTTAAAAAGAGCAAAGGAGTTATTGATATTGCCGCTTTGGCGCATGAGATCGAAAAACATATAAAACAGCACTTCTGGAAAAGTGCTTAATTTTTAGGCTGAGCATTTTTGGGGGTTCCTAAACGAGACCCGTTAACGCTCGGACACGCGCGGCTTCGGTGGGTTGTGAATTTAAATAATCAAGATAATCCCCCTCAGTTCGTTCATCATTTTTAAAGTGATCGTTGATGTATGCTGCAGACGCATCGAGCAAACGGATACGCTCAGCTGAATCATGTTCTTTTTGAGAATGGGCAAGATTGCGATGTTCTTTTTTAAACTCTTTTGCCGCAGGGGCTTTTTTAGGTTTTCTAGTTGTCGTTTGGGGCATTTTTTGATCCTCTGCAGTATGGAGTGCAGCGATAAATGCTTCACGCCCCATTTTAGTTGCTTTAGCGGTTGCTTTAGATGGTTCTGATGATTGTTTTTCGTTCAAAATAAACGGCGAATAGGAAAATTCATCTGCTGCTATGGGAAAGCCCATGTCATTTAAAGCGGCACCCATTTTAATAAAACTTTTTCCAAACTCATGCACGCTATGTTTAAACGCTTTTTTGATTTCTTCCCATGGGTTCACTTGGCTGATGCGTTTTTGCTCTTCGCTTAAACGCAATTCTCGTGTTCGAATTGATTGAAGTGCTCGCTCTGGAGAAATAATACCATTGGCATTCAGAATATCGTTGAGTTGCAACCCTTGATCGCTAGGTGATAGATACGCTTGGCTCAATGCCGTCAATGGTGACAAGGGAATACTCATAGCATCCGTCATGCTTTGAAACCATCCCTGTGCAAATCGCCCTTCAGGCGTGGACGCTTCATGACGCTTCATGTCACTGGCTGCAATATGCAACGCACTAAAGCCTAAGAGCCATGGAATACTGGAAGGAACGGCAGCGCCCATGATCACGGTAGGTATTGTCGAAGCACCTAAATCGGGCATCATCTCTTGCGCTCGCTTCGGCAAATCGAGCGCTTTTCCCATGGATTCAAACGCCTCTGCACCGGCTTGTGCAGGCCCTGTAAACAGCGCACTAACGACCCCTGAACCAATAATCCCGGCGCCTATCCGCCCTCGTGTTTTTGGTAAAGGCTGCGATGGCTTGGCAGTCGAGCCACCGCCACGCAAGGTTTTAATCTTTTCGAGTACATCACTGTGTTCAACTTGCACTTTCATGCGTTCTGTTTCAATGCGCTGATATTCTGCACTACCTTTTGTATGTTTCGCTTGCTCGCTTGCAAACTGAGAAGATAATCCATCCAGTTCAGCACCTCGACGCACCCATGCTTTTATATCAGACGAGGGGGCTTGTCGGACGGTGCTTGTATCTTTCCTATCAGGGAGATGCGTTTTTGAATGGTCTACACGAGGACCGACAGGAACAACAGGATTTTTTATACCTTGTTTGTAAACAGTTCCAACCGCTTTTTCTATATTTAAGGTATTTCTAAATTGTCTATCTGGTATATGAACATCCGAATGATCCATGCGTGACCCAATAGGTACGATTGGGTTTATAACTATTGGCGTTGCATGTATTTTATGAATTGGCGGTCGTCTTTCTAATGTTTT
Source organism: Legionellaceae bacterium (assembly GCA_947504875.1). Taxonomy (GTDB): domain Bacteria; phylum Pseudomonadota; class Gammaproteobacteria; order Legionellales; family Legionellaceae; genus CANNJI01. The sequence continues at coordinate 10,056 of CANNJI010000078.1, read as the reverse complement.
AATACGCTCATCAAGCACAGTCTCTCAGCTATCTAGCTTGCGATGTGCTTCTTCGAAAATATCAGTGCTAGGTGATTTTGATAACTGAGGATCAACTGGACTTTTAACTTTAGAAACATCTGGAGTAGGTGTTGTTTGATGTTCAGTCGTTAATGGCTCTGCTTCTAATTTCGGGCCACCCAGCTCAATCATTGGAAAGACACCTAATCGATACTGGCAATTAAACAACGTTGTTGAGTAACGAGTACTTAACAATGCTCCTAAGCGTTTATTTTTCGGATCAAATTGTACGAATAATTTCTCAGCGCCACTGTCCTTCGCTAATTGCTCTATGTAGTGATTCAATGCAAATAACGTACCCTCCGCTTTAGGTGGATGTTTGCTATACACACTCACACCATCAATCGCAATTTTTTTCACCATAACAAACAAGTGATTTTTTGATGTGATATACGACAGATAACTCACATGCAACAGATGATGACTTTTTAATCCTAACTTCACATCTTTGTGTTGCAACGCATCGGGTTTACAATGGCCATGATCTTGCAAGACAGTGTATCGAACAAGGGTATCGTCAGGCGATGCAATTAATTCCAGTTGAATTCGTCTCGGATGCATGAGGGTAGTAAAATTGCCAAAACTATACGTTTCAAGCGTATGCCCTTCTACAAAAGGTAAGTAATGTTTAGCCCGCAATAGATGCAATGCATTGTCTGGATTAAATTCATCTAAAATATCAAAGAATTTTTCTTTACAATCCGATGCCCGAGAGGGACTTAACGAGCGCGCTCGTTGCCTTGGTCGTGACATCCGCTCAAGGTCCTCTTCTGAAATCGAAAGCTCATCGTGTCTAGCGCGTTCAGCCATGTATTTTTTTGTAGATGATGCTTTTCTGGCATCCAGTAAAGCGGTTAATTTAGGTCCTAAACAAAAATCAAATGAACGCCCGATTGTTGTAATAGGCGTCAGTTTACCTAATGTAACGGCTGCATAGACTTCTATTGGCGTCAAATGTCCTTTGGCTAATAAATCGGCTAACGTAATGTGATGTTGGTGCGCTTGTAACACCTCAATTAACAATTCATCCATCGTCGATGGGTCGGCAGGCGGCTTCAGTTTATGGCTTGGTAGTTTGACAACGGGTCGTTTAAATAACTCAATCAACGCGGCTTGACGTTCAGGCGTGGCTGACTTAAATTCTACCTCTGCCATAAATTGCTGGGTTGGTGCGTATTGAACATAATCGCCACACTTCACACCTGTGGGCTCAAGAATATTCATTTGGTCTACTACCCAATATCCGCCTTTAGCAGCTAAACAGCCTCCATCAAAATGTGGATAACGCGCTTTCAACTCTCGTACAGTAATGGTTCCGCCGTTTTGTTGAATGAGGAGAAGAAGGTCTTGTGGTGTGGTACCTGTTTGTCGTTCTATTTCGATTTCAAAGGCCGATTTGGGTATGTCACCCGCATGCTTGGTAGACTGCGCCCGCAAATGAACCAATCCCATCAAGCGAGGCCCTAAACAAAAATCATAGGTCGTTCCTATCGTAGTAACAGGCGTTAATTTCTCCCAAAGGGCCGCATTATAAATATATTTTGAATCTAAATAGCCTTCTTCGGCTAAATCTCGCATCGTCATTTGATTGCCGTAGCGTTGAAACACGTCAATCAAACGTTCATCTTCAGCATGTCGTTCAAAATCGATCGTTGGCATTTTTAGAGTTGATTCAATGCTTGGCGACTGACTTGCCGCAATGATTTCTACACGGCGTTCAAGCGATGCCGTTTTATACTCGAGCTCAGCCAGCACACGATCGCCCAAGGCATATTGATTGCCTGTTACGGGTTTTAAAATACCCATATGCTTGACCCAATATCCTGTGTGTTTAGAGATGTTCACACAATCAAGATTGATCCCTAAAAACAATCGTTGTAAAAGGCGGGCGGTGATGTTTCCGTTATGGGGACGTAATGCATCAATGAATGCTTCTAGAGTGCATCCTGTTTGATCCTCTATTTCAATTTCAAGCGCTGTTTTGGGTACTTCTGATACCGCCTCTTTTGAACACAGATCATCGGTTGTTCGCTGTAATAATATTGAAAATGGATTCGTGCTGAGAGGGGTGTAATTTAAATCCAATTCAATCGTACTCAAATCTTCTTCTATATCGAGTTCTACTCCATCTCTAGGTATTTCAGGTAAATTGCCTATCGTTTTATATCGACGCGTCAATACATCTTCCAGCTTTTTATTTTCTGCTTGAAATTGAACATATAAAGCGGTGGCCTGTTTTTCCTGAGCAAGCATCCTAAAATGATTCATTAAATGAATCATCGTATGACTTGATTTTGTCTGCTTACCCATTTTTGTCTTATCAACAACAACTTTTTTAAGATAAATAATTAACGAGTGATTTTCAGTTTGTTGCCAGGAATAATCGATGTCAATACGATGCCCATTATAGGTTATCTCCTTGAAAATCTCGCTATAACTATCGGCAAGTGGTTTTCCAAAATCGACCATATGCCATTTTAAATAATTATTTCCTTCATGTGGACAAACCTCAATCATCAACTGTTTTACATGAGGAATCGGAGAGTCAGATTCTATCCAGTTCTCATAAGATGTTTTTCTTCGCGATGCGTTCAATTTATAATAAAGACAAGTGACAAGCGCTTGATTTTCTTGCGCGAAATGAAATGTTTCCCCCATGACATCGTCGATATAATTCGATGCTCGTTCTTGAAAATAATCCATTTCCCCAGCAAGATCATCCATATGATAATGATCATCAAATGTTTCTAAGTGTTTTTCTTTTACAAAAATGTCTAACTCGGCAGGAGAGTATTTTTTTAATAGCTCCTCTCGTGATAAACTGGTTGCTTCTTTTTCGGTAAAATAACGATATAGCTCAATTAAACGCTTTTCTTCTGGAGAAAAAACGGTGATGTCTTCCTCGTTGATGAGCACCAGGCTTTCTAAAGAGGGATCGTGAGAGCGTATGCTTAACTGCTCATAGCGATAACCAGCCGTTGCGATGTGTTGTTTCAGGACGCGATATTCTGTTGTATCGGACTCTTTTAACGCTAGATATTTTGCTTCTTCCTCATCCGATATATATTGAAACATACCCAATGGAATGACTTTTTTGACTTCTAATTCTTTACATATTTGAAGCAAGTCTTCAGGTGTCGGGTCTTTTTTTTCATGTAAAGCAATCGCTCTGATACATTCGTTAAAAAATCCATTAATTAAAATAAGATCATATTCTGCAACTGGAGGAGAAATCACTGCTTCATCTAATATTGACACAAACCAACCTCAAAAAGAATTTTATTGTTTCACTATGCGCTTATTTTAACATATAAAAGCCAAATATGATCATATAATGACCTGGTCGCTGTATTTTATTATTCATGACTAATAAATAGCAGGCTATTTATTAGTGTACTTTTTTATTTGAAATCTACATGCTAATAATCTTCGACCTGCATTTTCTTCAATAATACAGCCAATTGTTTTCTTTCAGACGGGCTTAACGCTTGTGTTAATTTTCTTTCACAAGCAGCCTGAATGACCATGGCTTCATCTATCTGTTTCAAACCTTTTGGAGTGAGTTTCACCAACATCGCACGAGCATCAAGCGTATCTTGGCGTTTGGTGACAAGTCCTGTATTGATAAGTCTGGTAATCAAATTACTCATTGCACCCGAGGTGATAAGAACACCTGGTATAATATCTTTAACATTGATTTCAGCATCGATACCTTTACGACGAATGGTTACTAATACGGAGAATACATTGGGTGCCATGTTTAGTTTTTTGAGCGCTCGTTCTGCAGTTGAAAGATAATGAGAATAAAATCGCAACATCCTCCCAACGATTTCTTTGCTACTGCAATCAATGTCAGGTCGTTGTATTGACCAATCAGTGACGATTTCTTCAATTAGATCCATGGGTTATCTCGCTTATATTGAATGATGTAGGATGGATTTTACTAATGTAAGCTACGGCTGTGATCTCAAGAATTAATCTTGGGTCGGTAATGAGGTTTGTTATACCTACGACCGTTGAGGAACATAAATGATCATCAAAATATTGTGATACAATTTTGCCAATGAGATCACCATGTTTATGCACATCTACAATAAACACGAACAATTGCACAATATCATTTAATGTTCCGCCCGATGCCGCCAAAATAGATTGCAAATTTTCCATCGTCAATTTAGCTTGCGCTTCTGGACTAAAATCTAACGAGTTAAATTCATCTGGTTGGTGTGGATGGCTATGATATATTGGAGCAGCATTAACCCCGGAAATATAAACGGGGTTGCCAGATAATACTTTAATCGCTGGCACATAAGGCATATTCCATTGCGGATTACGCATGCGCTCTTCTTCTGTCAATGTGTGAATGACTTCAAATCTACTGTTCATGGAGTGCCTTTTGAGTTTGAATAGGTTGCTCTTACTGTATTTGACCTAATTGACGCAACATAGCGAGCTCATCTGTCACACGCCAATGTTCAACAATTTGATTATCAACGATACGTTCGATTTGCATCTGGTTAATTTTCACAGACTTGTGTGTCGGTGACAAACCAAAAAGATCGCCGTTGTGTGTTCCATGCATCGTCGTATGAACGGCAACTTGATTATCAGAAATAACCATATTTTCTATAACATAATGGAGATCAGGAAAAGCGATACGCATACCAGCAATAATTGGTTTTAATCCTAAAGGACCAGGTATTGGATTAGGCATTCCTGGCGTATGATTTATATAATCTAATGATATGATTTCATCAAGCACATCAAGATTGCCTTGATTCCAAACTTCTTCAAAATATCGTGTGATGAGTTGCTCGTGTGCTTTATTCAACATAATACTTTCTACCCTTACTTATGTACTTGTGTACTTGTGACAACATTTGAACGTTAGGTTGCTCAATCAGAAATGAGTTAATCGTCAACATCAATTTTATGTTGTATGAAAAATCGCAATTTATCATTTTAGAATGGTTTTGTAAATGCTTTATGTAATGATATGTTGCTATGAGTGATTGTCATTGTTTTAACATCAAATAGATGTTGCTATATTCATTGCTCTCTTCTATGGTTTTACATAAGGGATACGATTTCCATGTAAACTCATTTAAAGGGTGATATTCATTTTGAGGATTCCTATGCCTATGAAACTTGGATTAAGTTTGCTTGTTTTTTGTTTGGTTATTCTGCCAAGTAGTTATGCGAATAAACGAGTGGATATTGCTGCACCAACTCCAGCCAATTATTTAAAAAAACCAACAGGCCAGTATCGGGTTGGCTTTAAAGATTTTCGTTGGGTGAATCAAGCGGTTTGCCCAGATCCTAATTTTAATGGAAAAAACCAGGATGATTTCAGCCTAGGTAATACGCGGCATTGTCATGAAATAATAGCGCGCATTTATTATCCGAGCATGAAAAATAATCAGCAATGCTCTCCATATTATGAACCATTTATCAGGCAACAATTGCAAATGTTGAAACAGGATAAAAATATTTCAGCAGAACAATTAGAGCAATTTAATCAAATTAAAAGTTATTCCATAAAAGACGCGAGTATTATTAGCAATCAAAAATTTCCTGTGCTTATTTTTATACCAGGTTTAGGGAATCCAGCAGAAAATTATGAAAATTTTATTACAGAATTGGTTAGTCATGGGTATATCGTTATAGGATTAAATTCGCCTTTTATCAACCTTGTTTCATTGTCAAACGGCCACATTGTAGAGCTACCACTTCAGTCCGGTGGTGAAGCTGGAATAGAAAAAAATATTATTCCATTACAGAAAAAAGATGTGTTATTTATTTACAAGTATATTCACAATGCATCTGATTCAAATCCAATATTCACCAGTATGGATTTGAGCCACGTTGGTGTGTTTGGGCATTCTGTTGGCGCTAGAATAGCCGCAGATATGGCACATGACTATGCTAATTGGTTTCAGGCAGGAGCCACACTTGATATTGGTTTTGATACTACAGGTGCTTCACGTAAGAAGTTTATTATTCCATTTATGCATGAAATTTGCGCAAATAGGACGTTGGCGTCTAATGGCATTCCGGTTACATTTGAATTAGGCAAAAAGGGATATCTAGTTGTAGTTTCTCCTAACGCAGATGATTACACCTATAGCTATCATGGTAATTTTACTGATGCTTCTACGTTACAATATATTGCAGCTTTCCATACATTTTTATCTGATGACGCGCAGCACAACATTGAACCGAAATTTGATATAAAAATAATATCACACGCTTTGAGCGATGGGGAAATTCAGCGCTTTACAAAGCTGGTATATGTTTTAATGAAAATAGATGGGAGATGGTATGGGGCAGTGTATCAAAATAAGAATAAAATAACGGATTTTAATGTAGATAAAGTCGCTAATCTACGTATAGCTTTAGATGTTTTACCACATGAGTCTATAAAGCATTTATCGGAAATTGAAATGGAGCCAATAAAAATTGCAATAGCAAAACTTCATAGCATACTTTCCAGGCCTCTTGGTACGGGGGATGGTTGGGAAATTACTGATCATATCAATGTTTATTTGGAGAAATTTTTTGATATGTATTTAAAAAGTGAGTCTAATCAAAGATTAGAAAAGTGTATCCCATTAACAAATAATTCATTTATAGATTGTGGCCCAGGTGTTTTTTAGTGGTTAAGCGAAGCAATCTGTCGCAATTGTCGCGTTGTCGCATATGGTAAAACTGATTAAAACCGTACATACTAGAGAATGAGGCGTCAAATCGAGATAGAGATACATTCTGGATTTTCATACTCTATGAACAGGAAATTTATGCAATCAGTACAAAACAAAGTTTGTCTTATAACGGGTGCTTCTCAGGGAATTGGTCGACATTTTGCTTCAGTTTTGGCTAAAGCAGGTGCTTTTGTTGTTGTAACCTCATTGGCTAGTGAAAGGCCGAAGCTGGATGCTTTGGTGAAAGAGATCACTGATAATAATGGAAGGGCTATTGCGTTTGATATTGATTTGCGGGATTGTGCTCAATTTAAGGATAAAATAAAAGATATTCTCAAACAGACAAAATCCATTGATGTGTTGATCAATAATGCTGGGGTTTCTTATTACTCTAAATTTTTTGATACGACTGAAAATGATTGGGATGCCCATTTGGACGTTAATTTAAAAGGGGCATTTTTTTTGAGTCAGGCTGTTGCTCAGCACATGGTTGCAGAGAAAACAGCTGGAAGTATTATTAACATCGGGTCAATTGCGGGGAACCAAGCTAAAAAGTATGCGTTACCTTTTTGTGTATCCAAGGCGGGGCTTCATCATTTGACTAAAATTATGGCTTTTGAGTTAGCGAATTATAATATTCGTGTTAATGCGCTTTCTTTAGGTCTATTTCCTACTGAATTGACAAGAGATTATATTGTGTCTGATGCTGGAAAAAAATTTATAGAACAAATTCCACTAAAAAGACCAGGAAGCTTTGAGGAATTGAACGGTGCTTTATTATTGCTAGCCTCTGATGCATCGTCTTATATGACAGGATCTATTATTGAAGTAGATGGTGGTTTCGCAATCGATGTTTTTTTACATGAAGATTTCGAGCAGGATAAAATGAATGCATTTTTCAAGTCTTTGTGATAAGGAATTAGAATGATAAAACGGATGAATGAGTTAGTGCAATCTTATACTGACGATAAAGAATTCATGGGCTCCGTTTTAGTTGCGAAAAATCAAGATATTGTACTTAACAATGGATATGGTTTTGCAAATATAGAATGGAATATTCCTAATATACCAACAACAAAATACCGTTTGGGGTCACTGACTAAGCAATTCACTGCAGCCGCCATTTTGTTACTTGAAGAACGTGGACTGCTCAATACAGAAGATTTCATTACTCAACATATGCCTAATGCGCCAGCCGCATGGAAGAATATCAAAATCTTTAATTTACTTAATCATACTCACGGTATTCCAAATTACACCCAATTTCCTGAGTTTAGAGCCATCACATCCTTTAAAAAAACACCGCTAGAGCAAATTCAAATTTTCATTGATAAGCCGTTAGACTTCGAGCCTGGTACTCAGTATGTTTACAATAATTCTGGTTATGTACTGCTTGGGTATTTGATTGAGTTATTGAGTGGTCAAACTTATGAAGCATTTATTAAGGAAAATATTTTTAGTCCGTTGGGGATGACAGACTCAGGGTATGACTCTCATACAGAAATTATTTTCTATAGGGCTTCTGGCTACTCAAAAGAAGTAGATGGTCGCGTTGCCAATGCAGACTACTTGGACATGAGTCTACCTTATTCTGCTGGCTCATTGTATTCAACCACAGAGGATTTGCTTAAATGGACACAGGGATTATTTGGTGGAAAACTGCTGTCACCTACATCATTGCATAAAATGATAACCCCTTTTAAAGAACATTATGGATTTGGGGTTGAAGTTAAAGAAATCGATGAGATTAAAGTCATTATGCATATTGGTGGCATTAATGGGTTCCATACGGCCCTGATTTATTCGCCAGAAATGAAAACAACGATCGCGGTTTTATCTAATTTAAATACCTTTGGATATGTCTGGGATATAGGTTTTCTTGCACAAAATATTGCTTTGAAATTACTTTTAGTTATGAATGGTAGAGAAGTGAAACTTCCTAGAGAAAAGAACCCTACTGCAGTAGCCGTAAAATGTTTTGATCAATGTGTTGGTGAGTATAAAATTAAGGAAAATTTAAACCTTATAGTCAAAGTCAATAAGGGTCAACTTGAAGCACACTTTTCGAATCAACCCATCATTTTGTTATTTGCTGAAAAAGAATTGGCGTTTTATGCCGTAGTGCCTGATCTTGAGTTTAAGTTTTTAAAAAATAAAACAGGGCAAGTGACGCACGTTCATTTATCTCAAAGTGGTTATGAATTAACTGGAGTGAAACTATAATTTATGAATGATCCAAAATTCACCGCTTTCATTTGGATGCGCCTCATGATTGGAGAAAATAAATGAATCTTCGCATTAGAGAGCCTGTTTTTGACGATGCTAATCAATTTATTAAAACGATGCAAAACAGTGAAGGCTTACATTCTTCATGGACAATTGCGCCAAAAACGTTAGAAGAATTTGAAAAATATATCACGCGTTGCCAGCTGCCCAATCAAAAAGGTTTTCTAGTAGAGTCTGCCGAAGGAGAAATCGCAGGTGTATTTAATATCAGTGAGATAGTGCTTGGATGTTTTCAAAGTGGTTACTTAGGTTACTATGCTACGATTGATTATGTTGGAAAGGGAGTGATGAGTGCTGCACTTAAGTTGGTTTTAAAAAACGCATTTGAAGAGATGAAGTTGCATCGTATCGAAGCGAATATTCAACCGGGGAATGAACGATCGATTCAATTGGTCAAGTCAAACGGTTTTAGGAAAGAAGGCTTTTCACCACGATACCTGCAAATCGATGGCAAATGGTGTGATCATGAGCGTTGGGCTATGACTTGTGAGGATTGGGATTGAATTAAGCGCTTACTTTATGTTGGCTAGCAAACTCATGACAATTTCATGGTTAGAAGCAAGAAAACACAATCCCAGCTTGAGATATTACTTCCCGATTGCGGTGAAGAGATCGATACATTTTTTTCTTAATATGAATAAAAACAGCGTATAACCTGATCTTACTTCAAAAATCAGTGCCTGTTTTTCGGTGGCAATCTTTTTTAGTGCTGATATAGTTCATCATTTTCATAATAAGTGAATAAGTATGATGTTATCGAATGAACAAGCTGAGCTGTACTATCAGGCTTTGCTGGATAAAAGTCCTGAATTTGATGGGATTTTTTACGTAGGTGTCACGACAACCGGTGTATTTTGTCGCCCAACTTGTCCCGCTAGAAAACCTAAATATGAGCATTGCGAATTTTTTAAAACAGCTCAAGATGCAACACTTGCGTCTTTTCGCCCCTGTAAGCGATGTCGGCCGTTGTCGCATCCGAATTACGTATCGGATAGCGTTAGGATTTTAA
>CANNJI010000077.1 GCA_947504875.1 Legionellaceae bacterium | reverse complement strand
GATTGCTACAAAATATTTAGCACATCTTGAAACAATTAAATATTCTGGTGATGATACGTTGCAATTTACTTCTACAGTTAAACCAGAGGTATCAAAGGCAGCGGCAAAAGCATCTGCATCAACACCTTCTGAAGCGGAAAAAGTTTTTGATGGTATCATTAAGAAGGCTTCATCATCGTTATCGTCGGAATCTATTTTGTGTGCACCATGGTATGCTGAAGCATTGCACTACAGAGGAATAGAGGACAATGTTACAGTTGCCGCGAAACCTATTGGGACAATCAATTTTCTGTAAGCGTTTAATTGCCTGGGGGTCGCCCATTAGAAAGTCGTGTGGTTCCGGTGAGCCCGGTATGATTTATTAATTATTCTCTGTTAGAATCAATGGATGACCAAAGGGGTCAGAGTTTGAGGCTTGAAAATAAGTGTCGATACCTCTACTGATATGTAAAGATCCCAATGTGGTTTTCGATGATTCATCCAAATTGAAGGCCCTTGTTTATCGCGTTTTGTTTAACATTTTTCAGCCATAGTATGCCCCACACCAATAACACCAAGATAAACACCAACATGGCAGGCGCCATTGAACTCTCGAGCTTTTTATAAAGTAAGAGTGATAATAAGGGCGTTAATCCTGCAGAACAACTTGCTGCAATTGAGTATAAAACGGAGAGAACAGTGCAGCGTAATTGCAGTGGATATGTTTCTGCTAGCATCACCTGGGTATTCTTGCGTAATAAGCTGCAGCAGGGATTGCAATGAGGGCGTGGACTAAAACGAGAGCCCCAAAGTTATCATGTGCTAATAAATATAAATAAGGTCCAGTTAAAGCTACAAAGCCGAAACTTGCTGCCAATACAATTTTTTCACGGTTGATTTTATCGGAGAGTTTTCCAATGATTGGGAAAATAGCGAGTATGACCAGTAAAGAAATAATGTTCGATGCCATAATGTGTTGATCAGTGAGGTGGCTCTCGAGATGGCCTTGTATTGGTGCATAGATGTAAATCAGAAAAGTAGTTGTGACGCCAAGACTACTCAATAGAAAAACATAAACAGCCGTTAATTTATCTTTACTGATTGATTGCATAGACTCAAAAAAAAGGTCTTTAAATCTTGGTTTTGGATTGTCCGCGTAATACATCACATACTCTAAACTTTCTGGAATGCATAAGCGCACATATAGTCCTATCGTTGACCCTAAAAGTGCAAGAATAAAAGGAAAGCGCCAAATTACCCACTCTAATTCAGGATGCCGAGTAATTAACGAATTGACCAGCAGTGTGATGAGCGATGCGATGAGCAGACCTGCCATTGCGCCAAATGGGGGCCAACTTCCCGTATATCCTTTGCGCGTAGATTCCGCATTTTCTACCAGATAAGCAGATGAATTAAGGTACTCAGCGCCCGAAGAAAAGCTTTGTATGATGCGAAAGATGAATAACATAAGCATTGAGGTGCTGCCAATTGAATCACTGGACGGAATAAATCCAATCATTGTGGTGGCAAGCCCCATATTTAGTACAGAGCCTGCTAAGGTAATTTTACGACCATAAGCGTCCGAAAATAAGCCTAAAAACATAGCGCCCAGTGGTCGGACCAAATATCCAGCAAAAAAGGTTATAAAAACCATGGTAAGGCCAGTTACGGCATTCACCATAAGATATTTTGATAAATAAATGGACAATAACCCGCAGATTGCCATATCAAAGGATTCAACGAGGTTGCCCATCATTCCAGCAAGAATAATCCGGGTTTGGTGTTGCATTATTTTTTTAACCTTTGTTGTAGTTCTTCATAGGTTGTTAATGTTGCTTTATCTTCAACACGATCAAAAAAAAGTATGCCATGCAAGTGATCCACTTCATGTTGCAAAATACGAGCTTCAAGCCCTGTTGCCCGTTTGCAAACCGGGTTTCCTTCTATATGAAAGCCTGAATATTCAATTGTTGTTGCACGGGGCACACTCCCCATGAGATCACCTGCATTAAGGCATCCTTCGTAGCCAACTTCTTGTTCCTCAGATAAAACAGTGAGGGTAGGGTTTATCAGTGCTGTGACTGGGATCGGCTCTTCTGGTTGTTGTCTTTTCGTATAAGCGGTTCCAAATACAATAATTTGTTTACTGATGCCAATTTGGGGGGCTGCAACACTACTAGATGAAGTCTATCAACTTGTCGAAGAAGTTGAGCAAAAGGCAAGACGCGACCCTTCGTCCAGAGATTGGCGACAAGACGTGAGTGGGTGATCATGGTTAAAGCCGCAATCCCAAGAGCGATAGTCGTTATTTTTGTTGTGGCATGTTTATCGTTTTTATTTAAATTTATTTGGTTTGATCCGAAGTTCTCTGATAGCTTTTTCATGTGGGCCTGGACAAATTTATTTTTTGTTTGTCTTGCAGAAGAGGCTTTCTTTCGCGGATTTATGCAGAAATATCTATGCTTGGTTCTACAGCGAGTTAAATATGGCGCATTAATTGCAATTACGCTCTCCTCGATCTTGTTCGGTTTGTATCATTATGCCGGGGGTACTCGATATATGCTGTTAGCCACCGTTGCTGGATTGGGCTATGGTTGGGTATATTTTCGAACTCAAAAAATTGAATCATCCATTCTTACGCATTTCTCACTCAATCTAGTGCACTTTTTGTTTTTCACATATCCTGCATTAGCTACTGGGTTATTATGATAGAAACATCTCGATATAAAATTGGAATGAAGCTAATCAACAATTTTGAGCGCTTTAATGCCACTCAATACCTGTTTGAATTAACTCCGAGTAAACAACCGAAATAAGTGGGACATCTGTGAAAACCGTACCACCACAAGGTTTTAACCGTGCCAACCCAATTTTATTGACGTGGGGTAAATGAGACAAATCGACGCATAATCACCGATTTTCAGCATCAAGCGGCATCATTTCTTTTAATTCGATCTACATATCTCCATCTCACTCAAATGCGGTCTGTTTAGCAAGTTTTCCATTACTGTGGCTTGATAGATAAATTTTAGTTCAATATATTGCCATAAAACACACCAATCTTTTGTGGCGTTGTCGAAGTGGGATTGAATTTACCGTATTTTTTTAGATGCCCGCTAATTTCTTAATTAATAAAATAAGCGTATTATTTATTAATTTGTTTTTACTGGTATAACCTAAGCGCACAGACATTTGGAGTTGCGTATTTGTGATATAAACTTTGTGTCTTAAACAATGAAGGATTTAAGATGGGACGATATGTTAAAGCTGAACTTGGACTGAATCACTCCATAATTTATACAGATGATGCGAGTAGATATTTTCGTTATTCTGGTGGAACATGGGCGTGGCGGGCGCATAATCCTGGGAACTTATTTCCGTCAGCTATCAGTGCAAGACATAATAGAATCGGGTCAACTGGTAAATTTGCTATATTCCCAGATTATGAAAGTGGTCATGAAGCATTGACAGATTGTTTACAAACAACATATAAAAATTCATCTATTGATGACTTGGTTGCGGCGTATGCACCAGCTAAAGATGGTAATAATGTTAAGAAATATATCAAATTTCTTCGTGATAAAACTGGTGTTTTGGATGATCGAAAAGTTTGTGATTTCACAACAGAACAATTCGATAAACTTTGGCGTGCTATTGAGCAAATTGAAAGTTATAAAGAAGGCATTGTTACAGAAGTTTTTCAAATTACTCAGACCCATAAAGATAAACACGGTATGTGTGAATTTAACGTAAGAACAAAAGGATGGATCTCTAAAGAAGAATGTATTCAGTTAGCAAAGCAGGGACAATTGGATGTGCTCATTTGCATATCATCAATGGGGCATAGTTATCTTCGGGCAAGGACTCATAGTTCTATCAATGATTGTCTTGAACGCTTGGTTGTTAAAAAACCTAAGTGAACAAAATGATGCGTTATCTTATCCTCATCCTGTCGGTATTACCTGTCATTGCATTCGCAAAAAAACAACAGGTTTATTATGAGCCTCAAATTGTGGAGTTAACTGGTGTAATTAAAATACTAAAGTTTCCAGGCCCACCAAACTACACCAGTATAAAGGACGGTGACGCTGATGAAACAGGGGCTTATCTATTATTAACTGCGCCGATTGATGTGGTGGGTGACCCTAAACTACATAATGATGATAATATGCCAGAAAATAATGTTAAGATATTGCAGCTTGTTGTTAAAAAAGATAGCGATTGGAATCAAATAAAAGAAGGCAATAAAGTACATATAATGGGCACGCTATTTCATGCCTTAACAGCACATCATCATGTCAGAGTTCTGCTTGATGTTAAAAATATACGAATAGTTTCCCATCAATCAATGATGAATAAAGAGCTAGATCTAACACAAGAAGATCAGCAATTTTTGAAACACCAATATTTACATGAGTGATTAAACCCAATTTGGAACACAGTACGTACCAAATTGGGTAGGCTTGATAGAACTCATGTCTCATTATTTTCGTTGGTTGTTTCCTGTGCTCCATCGAGACTTAGCTCATGATGATTTTTGGATGTAATTACCTTTTTTCCGGATCGCCGTTCCAAATCCTTACGTGCACTGCCCGCTACTTTACCGCCAGCGCGTGCAGCAAATTTATTCTCATTGAATCCCTGCGCATTTTTTTTCTGCGCTATTTCAGTAGTTGAGGCTTCACCGAGCATTGTAAAAATAAGCTCCAGATCAGTCATGTGATCGAGCAGATTTTCACGGTTTAGTCCCTTTAAGTTTTTATATTCAGTAGGCGTCATGCCAAACGTGGCTTTTGATATTTCGGCTGTAAGAATGGCATACTCCTTAGTGCTGCCAACATCGCGATTTTTCCATTCCTCAGTGAGTTCGCTGCGAATTTGGATGCCGCGCATTCTTTTTTCGATCCATGCATTGTTATAACCTTTTGCTTTGTATATCTCACGAGCTCGGTAGGAGGCCAACTCTGGGTTTTCAATTTCCTGGATTCGTTCATACCCCACTTTAGCCAGCCATCGTTTAAACGGCTCGGCTTTGGGAGATGGTGTAGATTGAATGATACGGAATAATCCTTCAGTATTAGCGCAATCCGTATTGTAAAATTTTCCGTCTGATGACGGTAGTTTCAGTTGTCGACAAAATGTCGACAACTCAGCACCATCCTCATTTTTCACACGTACTTTCATCTTATACCAGTAGTCTCTGGCATTTGTGCTATCAGTTAAGGTTTGAATGACATCAATTACTGAAAACCACCAGGCATCATCGACGAAAACCCTGCGAATTGTGTGATCACCAAAAACAACAATATAATTTTCTGGCGTGGTTGGCATATTCATTATAAAACTTCCTTTTGTTTAGGTTGGATTGAGATTACTTCGGCAGATTTTATCGCACCCATGCATTTTAGAATATAGTCAGTGATGAGTTGCATTGGTCTTCTTAGCCGTTCAACATCAGCCACAATATAACCGGCGGTCACATCGTTTGTCATTCTATGATTCAATAACCGTTTCAAGGCATACGCTGGAATATCCAGACTTTCAGCAATGGTGATTAACGTCCGGCGCAAGTCATGAACAGTAAACTGAATATCAGTCAGTTGTGTCACCTTCGCCATTTGTTTACGTGGTTCTACAATATGACCCGCAGCACCAGTCCCCGGGAAAACATAGTCATTTGTTTGCTGCTGTTTGCGCAATTTAAACAATTCATGGAGGTAATCGGATAGCGGTAGAGTGTGTAGAACTTAAATACCATTGCAGAACAATCTAAAGATGCAGTTTGGAATTATTTACATGAACTTGCTTACCCCTCAAGACCGATGCCTAGCATAAGGTAATAAAGGAACCTACTACGATACTATTGATCACAAGCTCAAGCGCCATTATGAAGCATAAACTGGTATTTACAACCCTTTCAAAGTATACAGATAAGAACTTGTTTTATAAAAAAAGCCTACAGCCCATGTGTGGTAAGGGTTTTAGGGTATTTTAAACATGAAAAGTCCTATTTACACACGTATCCTGACTTTGCGACACGACGCTGTGTCGAGAAGTTGCTTCTGCTGTTAAAGAGGAAGCCACCCATACTACTGGGTGAATCTAGAAGCTTGAATGAAGAGCAGCTTCGACAATGTAACAAAGCACATCTGTGCGGGGTATAAATCGTAAGAGGAATACCCTCCTGGTAGCCCCATCCGGGTAAGTGCTAGATAGTTGGTATGGTGAAGGTATCTAAATCCATGATAAAGATCGTGATACGTAACAAGTGAAAGAGGCTGTAACACTTGAACCAAAAGGTAATAGAAGCAGGAGAAAGGCTTAGTCAGTGCGTTCTCGTAGTCAATGAGCTTCTCGGTCAACAGTGGACACCTAACCCAACATACTTCTCGTCACGGAACGTGGAAACCCTGTATTGCTCCCAGTAAATAGGGACAGTTAATTGCAAAATTAACCTATGGCGGTGCAGGATTGAGATGCTGGAAAAAGCGAATGCTACGCTGTAATGGCGTAGATATCGGTTTAAACGTTACCGACCGCGAAAGCGAGCCTACGTCCAGCTGGTATTTTATCGTGAGATAATTTGGAGAGCCGAAAACATGAAGAAACGCAAATGACGGCAGCGACAATGTCACTGACTGGTGCCTCTTCAGCAGACATAACAAACTGGAATGCCATCTGTTGGCACAAGGTAGATACGTTTGTAAATCGGCTACAAATGCGTATCGCGAAGGCCATTAGGGACGGTAAAAGCGGTAAAGCGAAAGCTTTACAACGAATACTGACTCACTCGTTCTATGCTAAATTATTAGCGGTAAAACGTGTAACTGACAACCCAGGTCGCAAAACGGCTGGAGTTGATGGTATTATTTGGACTAATTCACAAGAGAAAATGCAAGCAGTACGTGAGTTAAAGCGCAAGGGATATCAACCTCAACCGCTGAGACGTATTTATATCCCAAAGAAATTCAGTTCTACGAAAGTTCGTCCTCTTGGAATTCCTGTGATGAAAGACAGCGCGATGCAAGCCCTACATTTGCTAGCTCTGGAACCCATAGCAGAAACACGAGCGGATAGAAATTCTTATGGATTTCGTTCCAAACGTTCTTGTGCCGATGCTATCGAGCAATGCTTCAATGTGTTAGCTAGGCAGGTATCTCCACAATGGATATTAGAAGGTGATATAAAAGCGTGCTTCGACAAGATTTCCCATGAATGGCTAGAGTCTAATATTCTTACGGATAAGAAAATTCTACATAGATGGTTGAAATCAGGCTACATAGAAAAAGAAATCTTTCACTCAACGGAGGCCGGTACGCCACAAGGGGGAATTATCTCACCGACGGCGGCTAATTTGGTTCTGGATGGTATGGAGTCTTTAGTTAAAGGCGTCACCAAACTACCAGATAAAGTTAACTTTGTAAGATATGCAGATGATTTTGTGATTACAGGAAGCACGAAAGAAGTGCTGGAAAACAAGATCAAACCTGCTATCGAGGCCTTCCTAAAAGAGCGTGGTCTAGAACTCTCCGAGGAGAAAACAAAAATCACGCATATTGACAGTGGATTTAATTTTCTCGGATTCAATGTACGTAAATACAGTGGGAAGCTACTTATAAAGCCCGCCAAGAAAAACGTAATCTCCTTTTTAAGAGATATCCGAGAATTAATCAAATCAAATAGAGCAGCGAAAACCGAGGAATTAATCCGAAAACTGAATGCACGCATTCGTGGATGGGCAAATTATTATCGGCACGCTGTCTCTAAAGAGACTTTTGCTTATGTTGACAACTGCATTTTCCAAGCTGTATACCGATGGATAAAGCGGAGACATCCTAATAAGAGCATAGGCTGGATGCATAGAAAATACTTTCGCACACAGAATATGAGAAATTGGATATTCTCCACGAAAATCCGGAGTAAAGAAGGTGAGTTAGCAAATTTGGACTTATTTCTTGCGAGCAGCGTGAAAATTAAACGACACATTAAAATTAAAAGCGATGCAATTCCTTTTGACCCTGCATATAAGAAGTATTTTGAGCAGCGCGCTAGGCGCAACAAAATAAATTCTCGTGATTCAGGCCCAGAGGAACGATGTCTACCGATATTTTGATGTATTCCAATAAGAAATGGCTGGACTAAATCCATTTAGTCTTAAAAATGCTTGAGCGTAGTGAGGCGAAAGTTTCACGCTACGTTCTTAGAGGAGTGAGCCGCAGCAATGCGGCTTACTTACTCGGTCCCCCCCCGTGGTTGATTTTAATGATTTTCTGACTTGAACATAATCATTAAATACCTCATTCAAAGTAACCTCACGCATTTGTGCGGTTCGTTTTTCAGCAACCGGATCAACCCCCATGGCAATTTGACCCAGCAACTTTTGCACTCCTTTCCTTGCCATTTCAACAGTCAGCTCAGGATAGCGACCTATTGTTATTCGACACAATTTCTTTTTAATGAGCTTCTCGACAAAGAAGGCCTTGGTGCCACCGGAGGTGACACGCACGCCGAATCCTTTCATTTCATCATCGTAATAACGTTTCTGGGCTGTTTTCCCTGCTTCGGTAACGAGTGGGATTTGCAGCTTATCAACTACGGATTTTGTGATTTTCATGTATTTTTCCGACTGTTACATGTCGTTGGCGTGTCGAACATGTGTCGAATAAGTAATTAAAACATAGTAAAAGGATTTATGACTGAACACAAGACGTATAACATTGAAATAAAAGGGTATTAAAGCTATTTAAAATTATGTCGAATGTGTTGAAATTGGTTTTTTTATAATTCGTAAACAATAGGTCAGCGGTTTGATTCCGCGCAACGGCATTGTAAAATCAATCAGTTAAAAATAAATTTATAAAAAAATTGAAAATTGGGTATCAATCTTGGTACCGATTATAAAATGTAATTCTTTGTTATTATTTGATTTTCCTCTAGTTAATCATGAGACTTAAGTATGCAGTATCGACATTATAAAAACGGCAAGTTATATGAAGTAATTGGCGAAGCCCGTCATAGCGAAACCAATGAAGAGCTTGTCGTTTATAGAGCATTATATGATTGTGACGGTTATGGAAATGAACAGTTGTGGGTCCGTCCTAAACAAATGTTTTTTGAAGATGTTCTGTATAATGGCCAGCTCGTTCCTAGGTTTCTATGTGTTGAAATTGAATCAAATCAGCCGCAATAACTAACTCCCCACCACGTCATCCCGAACATGAGCGCAGCGAGGGTGAGGGATCTCCTGTCTGGTGGCTCAATTTTTAAAGAATAGACTGATACAAGTCGTTCCACTCTGGGTTCAATGCATTAATCAAATCATGCTTCTTTTTTCGTGACCATCCCTTGATGGCGCTAAATACAAACACTACTACATGAAGTCTATCAACTTGTCGAAGAAGTCGAGCAAAAGGCAAGACGCGACCCTTCGCCGCGCTTCGCCGCCTAGGTTTTCTTCGCAGTTCCCCCATCGTAGCCTCTGAGTTGGTCTATAATAATACTAACTATTGAATTTGTTTCATCTTTGGAATAAAAATGAAAGATAAGGATAAAACAGAACTTGTTGGAAATTTAAAAGTTTACATAACCGCTCGAAGTATGGAGTTTAATTTATTTGATGATATTTCAAAATATACTTCAACAGCAAAGCAGAATGCTGCATGGGCGTTAATCAATCAGCTTGAGAGTCACGCCCCTTTGAAGCTTGGCCAGATATCACCATATTGTCGTGAGGTGCTGGCTGAAGGCAGGCTTGGAAAAATATATGATCGAGCACTGATGTTAGCAATTGATGCCAATCAAGTTGAAAAAGATGAAAATAGTAGAAAGATTGAGGCTTTGGAGCTAGCAATACAGACTGAAAAGCTTAAAAACGATGGCGATTCAGCACGATTAATAGAATTGAATTATGAAATCGGCATTACTAAGCAACAGAATGCGAAGATATCATTAGATTTAGACGGTTTGACTTCAGAACTTACTGCGTTGAGATTAGAAAACGAAAGATTGAGACAGAATGTTGATGAGTTAAAATCAAATATTTCGAGTTTAGAAACGTCACTATTAGAAGTACAAAAAAATTTAGTGGAGAGTAAAAACCAGGTTCAGTCTATTGGTGAGACTTTAAATCAAGCACAAGTCAATTTAGAGACGGCGAAAAATGCCACAAAAGCCCTTGAGGTGGCGCTTGGTCAAGCAAAAGAAGAGTATGAGCAAGAAAAACAACAGCTTGCCTCTGAGTATAAAGAGAGTGAATCTCAGTTAAACACACAATTAGCGTTGGCGAAAAATAAATATGATGAAAAAGTTAGTGGGCTGCAGGATAAGCTTAACGATGCTGATGTAACAAACAAGGAATTAAGCAGGGAGGTTGAGAAGCTTAATCGACAACTAAAAGAGGGTGAGTCACATATTAATGAATTAGATGTAAAATTAAGTGACGCCGTTAAAGTTAATACACGCCTCCTGAAAAAAGCGAAGGAAGCAGAGGGCACTCACAATATCGCGATGAGCGCGGCCATGGGGCAGCTAAGTGAGCAATTAAAAACTATTCAGCATGCGCAGCAAGACGTGGCGATGCAGAAGGGCCTCGTTGATTCAGCCAGAAAGGAAAATGGAAAATTACGGGGTAAGGTTAGTGCGTTAACTCAACAGAACACTCAATTATCTAATGAGATTCTTGCGTTAAAAGACAGTGTTAAGCGCTTAGAAGCGTCACTCTTAGACGTGACAAATCAGTTAGCGGCGAGTCAAGGTGAGGTTCAGTCTATTGGTGATACTTTAAGTCAAGCACAAAACGATTTAGAGACGGCGCAAAATGCCACAAACGCGCTTCAAGCGGCACTGGTTCAAGCAAAAGATGAGTATGTGGAAAAAACCAAACAGCTTGCCACTGAGTATAAAGATAGTGAATCTCAGTTAAACACACAATTAGCGTTGGCGAAAAAAAATTACGATGGAAAAGTTAGTGAGCTGCAGGATGAGCTTCACGCTGCTGATGCAATAAACAAGGAATTAAGTGGGCAGGTTGAGAAGCTTAATCGACAACTAAAAGAGGGTGAGTCACATATTAATGAATTAGATGGAAAATTAAGTGACGCCGTTAAAGCTAATAAATTCCTCCTGAAAAAAGCGAAGAAAGCAGAGGGTGCTCACAATATCGCGATGAGCGCGGCCATGGGGCAGCTAAGTGAGCAATTAAAAACTATTCAGCGTGCGCAGCAAGACGTGGCGATGCAGAAGAGCCTCGTTGATTCAGCCAGAAAGGAAAATGGAAAATTACGGGGTAAGGTTAGTGCGTTAACTCAACAGAACACTCAATTATCTAATGAGATTCTTGCGTTAAAAGACAGTGTTAAGCGTTTAGAAACGTCACTATCAGAAGTACAAAAAAATTTAGTGGAGAGTAAAAACCAGGTTCGGTCTATTGGTGAGACTTTAAGTCAAGCACAAAACGATTTAGAGACGGCGCAAAATGCCACAAACGCGCTTGAGTCAAAGCTTGCTCAAGCAAAAGAAGAGTATGAGAAAATAACCCAACAGCTTGCCACTGACTATAATGGTAAAGAATCTGATTTAAACACACAATTAGCGTTGGCGAAAAAAGATTACGAGGATAAAGTTAGTGGGCTGCAGGGTAAGCTTAACGATGCTGAGGCAATAAACAAAGAATTAAGTGGGGAGGTTGAGAGTGTGCTTCCGGTGATGCCGGTATAAAAACCAAAAATATTTAAATATTTTTCTTGATTTTTCAATAGCTCGGGATCCTAATACGCTTTATTATAAATAAAGTTATAGG
>CANNJI010000076.1 GCA_947504875.1 Legionellaceae bacterium | reverse complement strand
TGCAGCTCGCTCAAGGGCTTGATCTTTAAATTGAGGCCTGTATTTCTTTCGGATAACTTTTGATTCTGTATTAATACCGCTCATTATTCACCTCTGCTATAAGATTTTACTCTCTTAGCTAGGTGTCCGACAAATCAGGGCAAGATCATTAAAGTAGATAAAATATATTTGGATACTTTGAGTCAAGGTTTTAAACTACATCTTTTGAGAAATAAGTTAATACGAAATATATCTAATGCTATTCGGATTAATTTGACCAGTGAATCATTTCCTTTGCCGAAAAAATATTTGGATAGTTTTTCATCTTTGCTTTCTGTTGATAATGAACTTAATCTGGTCCGAGAAACGGGTTTATCTTTAGCTATTGGTATCGAACGTTTGCCTATTATCAGTCCATCTGTAGTACCAAATCATTTGAAAAAAACAGCTGCATCTTATCTTGGTAATATAGACGAGTGGGGTGAGATATTTAGTTTGTTTAAATATAATATTTTGTATTCAACATTACCACTATATGGTTTATTGAATGCTAAACAACCGTATGCTTCATATGAACAGGGTACATTAAGGTTAATTGCAAATAATAATAACCTTACCTATGATCTTGCAGGCATGGCCTACGCGGAATCAGCTGCAATATTTGTGACAAATGCAGATTATATCCTGTCTGAAAAAAAACTAGAGCTTGATAATAAAAAGATAATATATATACCACATGGATTTGATTTGAATAGTTTTGATCGCTTTTTAGTTAAACACAGGGTGGAAAGAGATAAACAAATGGTGCGATTTATAGCTCCGGCAAGGCATACTTGGGCCACTGGCGAAGAAGGTAATTGCAAAGGAAATGATTTAATTGTACGCGCAGCTTTAGCTGTAAAATTAAATACTAACTGTAAGTTTATCATTACTTTTGTGAATTACGGTCAGGATGTTGCAGCAACTAAACAGCTGATTCATGATTTAGGTGTTGAGGAATGTTTTGAATGGATCGGTTCTCAAACAAAAGAGCAATTATGGGCAATTTATTTAAATTCACATGCGGTGTTAGATCAATTTGTAATACCAGCAATTGGTGCAATTGGTGTAGAATCTTTGGCATTAGGTGTTCGTTTAATTAATGCTGACAATGGCAGTCTAAAAATTTTTTTTGATGAACAACCGCCACTGTTGACTGCAAACACGGTTGATGAAATTTCTAAACAACTACAATTTGTAATTGCAGATCCTGATGATTCTGCTCAGCTTGGTTTAGCGGCCAAAGAATGGTTTCGACGCAGACATCACGAGCTGCAACTTTTAAAGGGTTTAAAGCGCGGCTTGAGACTAATCGATGCTGCTTATGAAAAACAAGATTCAAAATACATAGAAAAATTTCGTTATTCACGCATCAGGCATGCTATTAAACATACGAAGAATTGGTATTGCTGGTGTTCTTTTTCTTTTCAAAAGCTCAGCCAATTTTTAGGCTTATTACCGAAACTCTTTTTTATAAAAAATAGATAATATTATGTAACTATATAAAAATTACAAATGCCTATTTTTTGCCGTTAAGTTAAACAGCAAAAAAAATAATTTGTTAGCTCACCTTCATTATATTGTGTAGAACAATCAATATGGTATAGTTCACCATTATAAAAATTTCAGGATTTGTTTTTGATGGATACGACGACTTCCTTGCCACATCGTGCAGCTTTATTGCTAAAAGAGCGTTTCCCTAACTTTAAGCCTCGTATTGGTATTGTTCTTGGATCTGGACTTGGGCGTTTTGCTGATGAATTAGAAAATCCAGTTTACATACCCTACAGTGAACTGCCAGGGTTTCCTCAAATGACCGTACAAGGGCATGGTGGCACACTGGTGATGGGTAATTGGGCAGGGGTTGGTGTTGTGTGCTTGCAAGGGCGCTCTCACGGGTACGAAGGCCCATCGTCTCATGAAACGGTTAAAACCTATATTCGCACATTAAAATGTTTAGGCTGCGAATATTTCTTTGCCATTAGCGCATCGGGCTCGTTACGTGAAACGGTTGCACCTGGTGAACTCGTGTTAATTAACGACCACATTAACATGCAACCTAATAACCCATTGGTTGGGCCAAATGACGATGCGTTTGGCGAGCGTTTTTACCCATTAGATAACGCTTATGATGCACAAACACGTGAGACTCTATTAAAGCTTGCTCATAAAGAAGATATTCAATTAAATGAGGGTGTATATATTGCAGTATTAGGACCTCATTATGAAACTGCAGCAGAAATCAGAGCTTTTCAAAGGTTAGGTGCTGATGTTATTGGTATGTCGACAGTTCCAGAAGTACTGGTTGCGAATCATTGTGGGCTTAAAGTTGCAGTGATTGCCATGATCACAAATTTTGCAACAGGCCTCACACCAATTGCACACAGCCACGAAGCTGTGGTACAAATGGCACAGCAGTCGAGTGACAATGTGTTTAAATTGTTAAGAAGATTTATTGCGGGTTTGGGTGAGTAAATGGACGGATTAAGTATACAAAGCGAATTTGAGTTGCCGGATGCGGCATTATCCCCTAATCAATTCAAATTGGCTCAGCTTGATTTAACGGACTCATTGAGTAAATGGAGGCTCTGGACCTACTTGGGTTGGAATGATATTAAAATGCGTTACCGAGGTTCTGTTTTGGGACCTTTTTGGATAACGGCGTCCATGCTTATTTTCATTACTGCATTCTCGATGGTTTATAGTCGATTGTTAAATCAGCCAATTAAAGAGTATGTTCCTTTTTTAACGGCGGGTTATTTGGTTTGGTTGATGATTGCATCTGTATTAACTGAAAGTTGTAATACTTTTGTTGAGGCAGCATCGTTTATTACCGAAATTAAATTGCCCTATAGTATGTATATTTTTCGTGTCTCTTGGCGACATATTATTATTTTCTTCCATAATATCTTGGTTTATATTGCCGTTGTCTTATACTTTAAGGTCCAAATTAATTGGTCTATTTTGTATGTTATACCGGGTTTATTTTTGGTTACTTTAAACTTAGCTGCTATTGGGTTATTACTTTCAATTCTTGGTGCAAAATATCGTGATATTCCACAAGTTGTCACAAGTGTTATTCAAGTTTTATTTTTTGTTACGCCTATTTCATGGGCACCGAATTTGCTAAATAACTCAATGGTTATTCTTTATAACCCGTTAAATTATTTTATAGATTTAGTGCGTTCTCCATTGCTTGGACATGCTCCATCAAGTATGTCTTGGGTTGTGAGTGCCACTTTAACACTATTGGTGTTTGCTGGTTCTTTTGTTCTGTTTGCTCGATTTAGACGAAATATTCCTTTTTGGCTTTAATCATGGAGCGCTGTCGTGTCTTATATAGTTTGTAAAGATGTATCACTTGCATATCCTATTTATGATGTTGATTCTCGTTCGCTTAAAAGAGGATTGGCAAATATTGCTACGGGTGGACGTCTAGTTAACGGATCAAGTGGACAAGTTCAGGTGCAAGCGCTTAATAATATTAATTTTCATTTAAAAAAAGGCGACCGCTTGGGTTTGATTGGACATAATGGCGCAGGGAAGTCGACTTTATTGCGTGTTCTTTCGGGTGTTTATGAGCCTATGCAGGGGCAAGTATTTGTCGATGGAAGTATATCTTCCCTTATTAACGTTAGTGTTGGTATGCAGCCCTCGCTTACGGGGTATGAAAACATTCGAATGAGAGGGTTAATTTTAGGATTGTCAAAAGATAAGATAAATAAAATCATTGTGGATATTGAGGATTTTACTGAATTGGGTACGTTTTTGTCCATGCCAGTAAAAACTTACTCCAGTGGCATGATGGTTCGTTTGGCTTTTGGTTTATCAACAGCATTGGTTCCAGATATTCTATTGGTTGATGAAATTATAGGTGCTGGAGATGCTGGTTTTATTGAAAAAGCAAAAAATAGAATGAAGGAATATATTAACTACGCAAATATCATGGTTTTATCTTCTCACTCAAATGAAATCATTAAACAATTTTGTAATAAAGTTTTATGGCTAGAACACGGGCATTTGAAAATGTTTGGTGATATTGACGAGGTTCTTTGTGCTTTTGATACAGAGAATGCCTTAGTGTAAGAGGAATTTGATTATATGGATATTTTTTGTGATTACTTAATCGTCGGTGCAGGTGTTATCGGCTTGACGCTTGCTCGTGAGTTAATTATAAAAAATCCAGATGCGAAAATTATAGTACTAGAAAAAGAAAAAAGTATTGGTATGCATGCAAGTGGGCGTAACAGTGGCGTTTTGCATACTGGGATTTACTATCCAGCCAATACTTTAAAATCTAAATTTTGTAAATTGGGTGCCGATTTACTTTTTCAATATGCAAATGAGCACGATATATCCGTCAGAAAAGATGGAAAAATTATTGTTGCAACTTCGGAGGATGAAATATCTGGACTAGATCAGTTGCTGCTAAATGCTCAAGCCAATAATATTCATGCCGAGAAAGTTGATGGAGTAAGTCTTCGTGAGATTGAGCCATTTGCCTGTTCCGATTTTGGAGGAATTCATTGTAGAGATACTGCTGTAATTGACAGTCAACACGTTCTTAGAGTCTTACTACAAGAGTTGATGCAATATGGCGTTAATCTATTATTCGGGAAGAAAATAGAAAGTATTAATGATGATACACGAGAGCTACGCATAGCGAACGAAGCTATAAAGTTTGGTACGTTAATCAATACGGCAGGTTCTTATGCGGACTCAGTTGCTAAATTAGTAAACGTTGGAATGGAGTATATCCTCATTCCTTTTAAAGGCACTTATTACCAGTTGGCTGATGAAATTAATCATAGAGTTCGAGCCAGTATTTATCCTGTTCCAAATAGAAATCTTCCTTTTCTTGGTGTGCATTTTACGCGTGTGATAGGGGGAGATGTATACATAGGCCCAACAGTCATACCTGCTTTTGGAAGAGAGAATTATCGTTTATTTCAAAATATAGATGTTTCTGAGTCTGTCAATATTATGCGTCATTTGATTAAACTCTATATTAAAAACACTCATAATTTCCGCGGGCTATCTAAAGTTGCACTTTCGCATCAGACTAAACGTGGGGTGGTTAATTCGGCGCGCTCACTGATGCCAGGGCTAGAGACTTCATCTGTTATTAATAGCACCAAGGTAGGGATACGACCACAATTGTTAAATACTAAAAATATGACCTTAGAGATGGATTTTCTTATTAAAAAAGGTAATAACTCAGTGCATGTGTTAAATTCAATTTCTCCCGCGTTCACGAGCTCTTTTGCTGTAGCCAAATATCTTGTTAACGAAGTTATAACGGGTTGATTTATTAAAATTACAGGAGCAAGTCATGGACTTAAATGGGAAAAAAATTCTTGTTATTGGTGGCGCTGGTTTTATTGGAAGTCATGTTGTTGCCGAGCTGTTAAAAACGGATATTGCTGAGGTTGTGGTTTATGATAATTTTGCTCGTGGTAAACGCGAATATCTTTTGCCATATTTGAAAGACCCCCGTTGTAGTATTTATGCTAATGGTGGTGATATTCGTGATATTGATGTATTAAATGATGCAATGCAGGGTGTAGATGGTGTGATTCACCTTGCGGCTATGTGGTTGCTTCACTGTAAAGATTATCCTCGAACCGCGTTTAATGTGAATATTGAAGGTACCTTTAATGTGCTTGAGGCGTGTGTAAAAAATAATGTTAAGCGTTTAGTCTATTCTTCATCTGCTTCTGTTTATGGGGATGCGGTTAGTGTACCTATGACGGAAGAGCATCCTTTTAATAATCGTAATTTTTATGGCGCAAGTAAAATTTCAGGAGAGGCAATGTGTCGCGCATTTCATGATCGCTATGGTCTTTCTTATGTTGGTTTACGCTATATGAACGTGTATGGACCGCATCAAGATCAAACAGCTGCTTATACGGGTGTAATTCCGATTATGCTGAATAAAATTGATGAAAATCAAGCGCCTACGATAAATGGTGATGGTAGTCAAGCTTATGATTTCATCTATGTAGAGGATGTTGCTCGATGTAATGTTGATGCGCTGAAAGCAGAAGTAACGGATGAGTTTTATAATGTTGGCTCAGGGGTGCAAACGAGTATAAAGCAATTATGTGATTTAATTCTTGAGATGAAACAATCATCATTAACTGTTAACTATAAACCTTATAGCGCTGATGATGCGCGACGCATGGTTCAAAATAGAATAGGTTGCCCTAAAAAAGCAGAGTCGGATTTAGGCTTTAAGTATAGCTACACATTGTCAGAGGGATTAGATAAGCTGATAAGTTGGCGTGAGCATAATCCAATACCTATTAAATAAAATTTTACTAAGGATATGTAGTGTGTGGTTTAACAGGATTTTTTAATACGGATGGGGTGCCTGCGTCTAATATTGTTTTAAGGCGCATGACCGATGCAATTATACATAGAGGGCCTGACGACTCGGGTTATTATATTGATGGGGCACTGGCCTTAGGGCACAGACGTCTTGCAATTATTGATTTATCGACAGCAGGCCACCAGCCTATGTCTACAGAGGATGGTCGATACGTTATTGCTTATAATGGTGAAGTTTATAATTATAATGAATTACGGATAGAATTAGAGTCTCTTGGGCATAGATTTTATTCACACACTGATTCTGAGGTGGTTTTAAAAGCAATGGCACAATGGGGGGAGTATGCACTCCTTCGCTTTAATGGCATGTTTGCATTCGCGTTATGGGATACTCAAGAGCGTACGTTGATGCTGGCTCGAGATCGGTATGGAATAAAACCACTGTATTACACTTGGGTAAATAATACACTTATATTTGGTTCTGAAATCAAAGCCATCCTATCGAGTGACCAGTATAAAACAGTGATAAATGAAAATGGTTTGCTTGAATACTTAACGTTTCAAAATTTTTTCTCAGACACAACTTTATTTAAAGGGGTTAATTTGTTGCCAGCAGGCAGTACACTGTCTGCTATGCTTCATTACCCACGGGCATCAAAACCAAAATGCTATTGGGATTACTGTTTCACTGAACCTCAAAGTTCAGGGGATGACCATGAATATGTTGAAGAGTTAGATCGTTTGTTGAAACAGGCTGTTTCTAGGCAACTGGTCAGTGATGTAGATGTTGGGACTTATTTAAGTGGCGGAATGGATAGTGGAACTGTAACCGCGCTTGCGGCCACCCAACTTCCCTATATTAAGTCATTCACTTGTGGTTTTGATATGCATTCAGCCTCAGGCATTGAACTGTCGTATGATGAGCGTGAATTAGCTGAGCATATGTCTTATTTATTTAAAACAGAACATTATGAGATGGTGTTGAAGGCCGGCGATATGGAAAGAGCCATGTCAAAATTAGCATGGCATATGGAAGAACCACGTGTAGGTCAAAGCTATCCCAATTATTATGCAGCACAGTTAGCCAGTAAGTTTGTTAAAGTGATTTTAAGTGGCACTGGTGGTGATGAGATATTTGCAGGGTATCCATGGCGATACTATCGAGCTGTTGTTAATAACGATTTTGATCATTATATTGATAAGTACTATAATTTTTGGCAACGACTTATACCGAATGAAAAAATAAAAGATATTTTTTCACCAATATCTCGTTGTGTAGATGGAGTCAACACACGAGATATTTTTAAAAATGTGTTTGCTCATCATGCATCGGATCTAACAAGGCCAGAAGATTATATTAATCATTCGCTTTATTTCGAAGCAAAAACTTTTTTGCATAGTTTATTGGTTGTTGAAGATAAACTCAGTATGGCTCATTCTCTTGAAACAAGAGTGCCATTTCTTGATAATGATTTGGTCGATTTTGCCATGAAAATACCAACACGATTAAAACTTGGAAATTTAAAGGATGTCATACTGCTCAACGAGAATGATCCGGGACCTAAAACATCGCGCTATTTTGAAAAAATGCACGATGGGAAATTGATTTTACGACAAGTAATGTCACGCTATTTACCAACGCGCATTACTCAGCGTGAAAAGCAAGGTTTTTCGGCGCCCGATGCATCTTGGTTCAAGGGTGAAAGTATTAATTATGTTAAGAAAAAACTCTATACGTCGAATTCGCCAATTTATGATTTCCTTGATAAGAAATCAGTCTTAAGTTTGGTTGATGAGCATATTGATGGTAAAAATAATCGTCGACTTTTAATTTGGTCTTTACTTAGTTTAGATGAATGCTTTAAGCATTTTTTTTAATAATTTAGGATTGCATATGATGAATCGTTGTATTCGAAAGTGTATTGCGGGCTTCGGAAAAACGATATATCTATTATCTGAAAAAACTATTGATTTAGCGGTTATTTATGGGAGATTTTGTTCAAAACGAAGAATGAGGCAGGGGCGTTTGCGCTCACTTTGGGCGAGCACACCTATTCTTACTTTGCCTTTGTTGGCGCGTTGTGATCGGCTACTAGGTATTGAAAGTGATTCTCTTGTATTTCAGACCTATGTGACTAGTCAGAATTTTGATATTAACTTAAGTCGGTATCAACATTTCATTCTTAAATATATCCCTTTTATGTATTATAGTTTTTTAAATTTTGTGTTGGCTTGGGCTTTAGTCAGGTACGATATATTTCATTATTTTTGTGATAGGGGTATATTGGCTTGCGTTAATGGTCTAGGTATTAACCCTGATGAATTACAGTACATAAAAAGGGCAAATAAATTTTTATTTACGTATGCCTATGGTGCCGATGTTCGTACTCAACAAGTCACTAAAAATTTGGGGTATTATAATTGTTGTATGTCATGCCCTTCACCTGGGGCTCACTGTATATGCGATGATGAAAAAGGGGCAATTAATATTAATCGAATTCGCGCAGTGGCAACAGCGATGAACTCTATGGGTGATATGATGGCGTATGTGCCGGGTGCACGTAATATGCATTATTGGCCTATGGATTTAAACAAGATCGCCTATGTTGGTGTCCGTGAAAACTGGAAAAAAACAACGTTACGAATTGCACATGTACCGAATCATTCGCACTTTAAAGGCTCCTTGTATCTTGAGCAAGCAATAGAGCAACTGCGTAATGAAGGTTATCAGATTGAACTGCTAACAGCAAAAGGGATCCCCAATCAAAAAGTTATTGAACTATATGCGTCAGCTGATATTGTTGCTGATCAATTTGTTATTGGTTTTCATGGATATGCAGCATTAGAGGCTATGTCATTAGGTAAACCAGTATTGTGTTTTTTGCGAGATAATCAAGTAAGCCCTCAGTCTTTAGAATGCCCAATTATTAACGTTGAACCCGAGATGATTTATGAGAGATTAAAAGCAATATTACGAGAGGAGCATGATCTTATCGCTATAGGTAAAAACAGTAGAGCATATGTTGAAAAAAATTATTCTATTTCAAATGTTTCAAAAAAATTGGGTCAAATGTATTTGGCGTATTTAAATCCTTCCATAAGTTTAGAGAAACAATTGATTAATAAATTATCAGAAGAGGTTAGTTAATTGAAAATTCTTCATGCACCCATTAATATCGGTAACCAGCCATGGGTGTTATCACAGTATGAGCGTAAACTTGGTCATAAAAGCAAACTTATTGTAAATATATCAACTGATTTTAAATATCCTGCAGATAAAGTCTTAATGAGAAAAAACGCTAGTAACATCAGTAATTCTACTCGTCGATTATTATGGGGAAGTGTTGCCCCATGTTATTATGATGTTCTGCATTATTATTTTGGAAAATCCATACTAGAGTGGAATGGTATTAAACCTATTTCTAATCGTTCTTTTTTAGATATTAGACTGGCTAAACGTTTAGGGAAAAAAGTATTTTTCACTTTACAAGGTTGTGATGTGCGATTGGCAGGTGAATCAAATAAAAAAAACCTATTTACTCCATGTGCTAAGAGTGCATGTGAGTTATTTGAATCGTGTACGAGCGTTCAGGATAAGAAACGTCAGCAATTTATTGAGAAAATTCTACCATTGTGTGATAAGGTATTTTATTTGAATCCTGAGTTAGGCCACTATCTCCCAACAGGCAACTTTCTTCCCTATTGTAGTTTTGATATACATGCGATTAAACCGATATATCCTGATATTCACCGCGTACCCAAAATAGTGCATGCTCCAACAAGTATGTCGATCAAAGGTAGTCGTCTTATTCTTGAAGCTTTGGATCAATTAAGAGATAACTTTGAGTTTGAGTTAATCCTGGTTGAAAATAAAACGAATGCAGAGGCGCTTGACATTTACCGTACGGCAGATATAGCAATTGATCAAGTTTTAGCGGGTTGGTATGGTGGGGTTAGTGTTGAGCTTATGGCCATGGGTAAACCTGTTCTATGTTATATTCGTGATGAAGATTTGGGATTCGTCCCACAACAAATGGTGTCTGATCTGCCTATTCAAAGAATAAGACCTGATCATCTTGTTGAGGATATAGGGCGTGTGTTAGAGAAACGCAATGAATGGGTTGAGTGGGGTCTGGCAAGCAGAAAGTATGTTGAGCGTTGGCATAATCCAGAAATAATAGCCAGTGCTTTAATTGACGTATATAAAGATCCGCTTCAAAATTTAAATTTAGTGCATTATATTTATAGTGCCGGACAGATAACTTGATGAACAGTTAAGCGCACTAAACTCGCTGTGCTCAGACATAGCGCGCTTACCTGTTCATCAAGTTATCTGTCCGGCACTATAATTTACTTAAGGATGAATAATAGTGGGGCTAGAATTAAATGAAGAAAATAAAGCTTGGATTAGCGATTATATAAAAAAAAACAAAAGAAAGCCTCGCGTTTTACATATTAGTAATATTGCTAATAATGCTTATATTAATGCCAAAATCTTTAATGCATGTGGACTTGAAAATCATGTGATTAATGCTTGTTATTTTGCGATGGGCTGTCCTGAATGGGAAGATGCCTATTTTACAGATAAAATAGACAATCTGTGGAAGCCTGATTGGTGTGAATATAATTTAAATGGAGATTGAGTCCGTATACTGCTGTAAAGTTTCGTAATTGATAGTTTGCCTAAAAACAGCGCAGCTGTATAGCGGGGTTTCTATTCGGTTATGAAAGGCTCTTGCAAGAGCCATCCACATTATCCAAACTATTGGTGTCGAATCAATTAGAGGGAATGAGATGGCTGACTACGATATTAAATTGAATACAAACCAATTGGTAGATGTATTAAGTAAAAACGATGCGATTAAAGGTCTGCTGGAGTCTGTATTGAACCAAGTTCTTGCAAGCCAAATGACAGAGCATCTTGGCGCCGAACCCCATGAGCAAACAGAAGAACGGGTAGGTTATCGTAATGGCACACGGGTTCGTGAGCTATATACGCGTGTTGGGCCGTTGAATTTACAGGTCCCACAGACTCGTGATGGCAGTTTTAAAACGGAGATATTTAAACGGTATCAACGCAGTGAACAGGCGTTTGTTTTAGGGATT
The DNA here is from genome assembly GCA_947504875.1 of Legionellaceae bacterium. Lineage (GTDB taxonomy): Bacteria > Pseudomonadota > Gammaproteobacteria > Legionellales > Legionellaceae > CANNJI01. The sequence goes on along the minus strand of CANNJI010000076.1, from coordinate 365 downwards.
ATGGAGATGTATCTGGAAGGTGTTTCTTGCCGTAAGGTCACGAAAATCACTGAGCAACTCTGCGGATGCAGCTTTTCTAAATCAACAGTTAGCCAGCTCTGTGTGGAGCTGGATGCTCGAATGAATGCATGGCGAAATCGACCCCTGCATGAAAAAAAATACCCATTTTTAATTATTGATGCATTAGTCGTAAAAGTTCGACGTGATGGGGCTGTTCGGATCAAGTCCTAAAGTTGCTGTAAAGATCCATTTTTATCCTCACCCCTAATTTTTTACTGATTAATTGCAATCACATTACTTTGAGTTTCAGCAGCATTTTTTTCGTTTTTCCATTCCCAAAACTCAGTCATATCGAAGTATTTTGC